>OMSP01000065.1 GCA_900313775.1 uncultured Eubacteriales bacterium | reverse complement strand
GGTGTCGTGGTGTCCGTCGCGGATAAATACAATTCGGTCAAAGATCTTGTGATGGGCAGCGATATCAAACACACAGGCGTCAGGCACTATGTGCGCAAAAAGAGGGACCGTTTCCGCAATAAACATGAGAAACCCTGACGGACAGACCGTTCACTTCCTCATATCTTCTATCACCTTTCCGATGTCCCCGTCGATGCAGACGGACCTGTCTCTGATCTCGTTCGGACATGCTGCCTCACCATAGTTCACGCAGGCGTAGACAGCATCCGGATTGCTCAAGGTCATCTGCCAGAACGGATACTTGATGATCACCGGCGTATTGTATCCGACGCCCAGTTCGAGATACAGGATCTTGCCCTGTCTTGTATGAAGGAAAAAATTATATCGTTCGGACGCTTCATACCATCCCTGATCCTGCACAAAAGAATCGTCAGAACGCAGATTCATCGTGAGTGGCTTTCCGCAGTTCGGACAAGCAGGAATCAGCTCCGATGGTATCCTCATGTCCTTTTGCTGTTCCACCATGTTGCGGATCATCTCTTCATTATCATAAGTAACATTCAGACAGGGCTCGCTGCACTGGAACAGTCCGTAGTCGCCCTGGGTATAGAACAGCCTCTTCTTGTCAAAGCCCGCTTTCTGGAAGCAGTGATCTACATTTGTCGTGATAACAAAGCAATCCTTATCCTTTACCAGTTCCAGCAGATGTTCATAGACAGGCTTCGGTGCATCTTCATATCGGTTTATGAAGATATATCTCGACCAGTAAGCCCACATTTCCTCCGGTGTCTCATACGGATAGAATCCTCCGGAGTACATGTCACTAAAACCGTATTTTTCACCGAAATCAGAAAAATACTTCTCGAAACGTTCTCCGCTGTAAGTGAAACCGGCAGATGTGGACAATCCCGCACCTGCTCCTATCACGACCGCATCCGCTTCGTGCAAAACCTGTTTAAGTCTCTGGATATCATCCGAGTAATTGCCGGTAGATCTCATGATCGATGTCCTTCCACACATTGAATATCACTTTGATCGAACTGTCTGTCTCTCTGCGGTAATCGTGCACCGTCTGAACCGCGATCTCAGCCGCCCGCCTGTTGGGGAAACGGAATTCTCCCGTCGAGATACAGCAGAACGCAATGCTCTTTATTCCGTTTTGATCTGCAAGCGACAGGCACGACCGGTAGCAGGAAGCAAGCAGTTCTTCATCTCTCTCCTTCAACTCTCCCATGACGATCGGTCCCACCGTGTGCAGGATGTATTTGCACGGAAGATTGAATGCAGGGGTGATCTTTGCCTGTCCTGTAGGCTCTTCATATCCCTGCTGTTCCATGATCTTTGCACAGGTGATCCTCAACTGAATGCCGGCGTATGTATGGATCGCATTGTCGATGCACCCGTGGCAGGGAACATAGCATCCCGTCATGCCGGAGTTTGCAGCGTTAACGATCGCATCACACCTCAGTGTTGTGATATCTCCCTGCCACAGAAACATGCCGTCCCCGACCGGCTCAAGATCCGCGAGATCCGTGATGCCTTTCTCTTTTGTCGCCTCCTGTAGATATTCATCCTGTATCGCCAGGAACTCTTCGCTGATTTCCCCGGGCAGCCGCACATTCATAAGACTTCTGAGCAGAGCTTTCTGCTCATTCTCGTTTTCCGGAATTTCGATATCTCGGTATCTGGGCTGCTCTGCTATAAGTGCTTTGATCAGAAACTGTCTTCTCTCGCTCTGGTTCATAAAGGATCTCCTTCTCTTCATTTCTGGGGTTATGTTTGCCGGAGTCATCCTATTTTAGGTGTATCTCCCAACCAGTATCGATCTTCTCTTTCACTTTTTTCATAGTCTCAGAATCAAGATCCGGCCAGTCAACGACAGTAGTTGCCTTATCCTTGACCAGATGGGCTTTTTCGGCGCATAAAGCGATCGGCGTATCAGCCAGTGAATCGGAATAAAAATTTTCAATTACCGGAAAACCCTGATCCATGATATATTTAGCCTTTTCTCTGGCATACATGAGGTTGTGCGTGAAGACGCCAAATTCACGATCAAATTCAGTTGCCATGTATCTGACGCCAAGCCTTTTTGCGATCGGTCCGATAATGCAGGCCGGAGATGCACTTATGATGAGATCGTCC
>OMSP01000068.1 GCA_900313775.1 uncultured Eubacteriales bacterium | reverse complement strand
CCCGGTCACCGTACGTGGACTCGATCAGCACATAATCCGCCTCATCTACAGTCTGCGGATCGCGCAGGATCGGCTTTGCCTTGTTGCCGATATCACCTGAGAACAGGATCTTTTTGGTCACGCCTTCTTCGGTAGCCCAGACTTCTATGCAGGAGGAGCCGAGCAAATGGCCCACATCCGTAAACCGCGCCTGAATACCCTCGCATATGTCGACTGTCGTTCCGTAAGGACAGGGAACGAACAGTTGGGCGGCAGCCTGCGCATCCTGAACCGAATACATGGGCTCTACCGGAGGTGCGCCTGATCTCTTGGCCTTGCGGTTCTTCCATTCGGCCTCAAACTCCTGAATATGCGCTGAATCCTGCAGCATGATATCGCAGAGCTGAGCAGTCGCGCTGGTCGAGAAGATCTTGCCCTGAAATCCGTTCTTTACCAGCAGCGGGAGCTTGCCGGTGTGATCGATATGTGCGTGCGTCACGAGGATCGCATCCAGATCGGACGGTTTGACAGGTATCTCCTGATTCTCATAGTAATCCGGCCCCTGCTCCATACCGCAGTCTACGATCACATTTTTGCCTCCCACACTGAGCATATGACAGCTGCCCGTGACCTCGTGATCCGCTCCGATAAACGTCAATTTCATCTCATTTCCTCCTTATGAAACCCTACACCTGTATTTTACGCTACGAAGCACTTCGGTGCAACTTTTTATAGGCAGTACCATACAGGACATACCAGGCAAACCATAGGTCGTGTGTGAACTCGGACAGCGCCCTGCGCGCGCTGAGGAGGTAGGCTTTACTCGCCGACGAAGTGCGCTGCAGATGGGCGCGTCGGACGAGTGAGTGGTAGCGACCGTGTTTGACTGGTATGTCTTGCATGATCTGAACAAAAAAAGAGACCTCCGCAAGGGAGGTCTCTCAATGGTCAATAAGATCGTATCAGCTCTTCTTGAAGAAGTCCGGAATCTTGATCTGCTGTTCCTGCACGTGGCTGGTGATCGTGTCGGACTTATCAAGCTTCGGAGAAACAGGAGCTTCCTCTGCTTCAGCCGCGGGCTGCTCCGGTACAACGACCTCTTCCGTACGCGGAACGCGGCGGGTGTTCTCCAGTCTTCTCTTGAGTGGAGTATTCTTCGCTTCCTCCGGAGTGCGCAGGCCGGTCGCGATGACGGTGATGGTCGCCTCATCAGGCTTGGTGTCGTCATACATGGCACCGAAGATGATATTGGCCTCTTCTCCTGCCAGATCCTGTACATACTCAGCAGCATCGCTGGCGTCGACCAAAGTAATGTCACCGGAGATATTGATGATGACATGCGAAGCGCCCTGGATCGTAGTGTCGAGCAACGGAGATGCGACCGCTTCCTTAACAGCCTCAAGAGCCTTGTCGTCGCCCTTGCCCTGACCGATACCGATATGGGCGATGCCCTTGTCGATCATAACTGTCTGGATATCAGCAAAGTCGAGGTTGATCAGTGAAGGTACATTGATCAGATCAGTAATACCCTGGATACCCTGCTGCAGAACCTCATCAGCTTTCTTGAGAGCCTCAGGCATCGTCGTACGACGGTCAACGACCTCAAGAAGCTTGTCGTTCGGAATGACGATCAGCGTATCCACTGTCTCCTTCAGTCGCTCGATACCGGCGATCGCGTTGTTCATACGGGCCTTTGACTCGAAGCAGAACGGCTTGGTTACAACGCCGACTGTCAGCGCGCCCATATCACGCGCGATCTTGGCAACGATCGGTGTCGCGCCTGTGCCGGTGCCGCCGCCCATACCGCAGGTGACAAAGACCATGTCCGCGCCCTTGAGTGCAGCGGAGATCTCCTCACTGCTCTCCTCAGCCGCCTTTTTGCCAACGTCCGGCTGTGCTCCGGCGCCCAACCCCTTGGTCAGCTTCTCGCCGATCTGTACAAGAGTCGGAGCCTTGCAAAGCTGCAATGCCTGCTTATCGGTGTTGACGCCGATAAACTCTACTCCCGCTATCTGCTCTTCAATCATGCGGTTGACAGCGTTGTTGCCGCCTCCGCCGATTCCGACTACTATAATCTTCGCAGCCGCTTCCGAATCGCTTGTTTTGATCTCTAACAAGGTCCCATCCTCCTTTATCCTTATTAATTAATGACATGAACTCCCAGTTAAAATCATTCTATATAATATCATAATAATGATTTGAACGCAAATAATCAACTAAAAACTTTCGCATTCGCTTAATTTGTTGCTATTTTGGCGAAATATCTAGGGTGCTCCCTGCTCAAACCGCACGATCTCATCTCCCGATTCATAGGATTCCAGATGAATGATACCGTCCTTACCGCTCACTTCCGGATACAGGGCAGCCAGCTGCTGGATCTTTTCCTCGGTAACGGCCGTCCCCAAACTGGCATATGTAGAGCCAAAGCGCAGGCGCCATCCGTCTTCTGCTCCCTCCCAGGAAGCTTCATCCGGGGCCAGCGCATTCTGCTCCAGATAGTCCAGCAAGGTGAGGATCTCGCTCAGTGTGTCTTCCTGATCAAAAACCAACTTTTGATATAGCGCACCCGATTGCGGAGTCAGCCCGGTCACTAAAACGCCGTAATCATCGGTCTCCTCAGTCGCGACGACCATACCGTCACGGTTAAACACCAGCTCGCTGTCTTTCGTCTTGATCATGCCGGCAGGCGGCCATTCCCTGACCCTTATCTTTATATGCCAGGGGCGTCTGATCGTCACATGCGCACTTTCCACCGCCGGGCTTAAAGGCTGTTTGCGGATATTGTATTTCCAGACGGCATAGAGCGAATTCAGGCTTTTTTTATCCTCTCCCAGCCATTTGATCACCTGATCCTGAGTGATCTTCTCGCTTCCGGTCACGTCTACTTTCTCGATCCTGAAAAGCAGAAGAAGCATCATGATGACTATGACAATGCGCAGTATCACATTGATCCCGTGCACGATACGGTATCCCGCGGACGGCTCCTCGGGTTTCGGCATCAGGTGAAGATTGCGTCTGATTGTATCTTCCGAGATCGTCTCCACTGCTTATCCTTTCCTGACAAGTTCCTTAAATGTATTACCGCGTTCCTCATAGTCGGAGAACATGCCCCAGCTCGCGCAGGCCGGAGACAGCAGGACCGCTTCGCCGCTCACTGCCCTCTCCATACAATGGGCGACGGCTTCCTCGAAGCTGTCCTTGAGTATGATCTTATCTTCTTCAAAACCGCATGCGAGCGCATCTTTCCTGATCGCTTCGCGCGTCGCGCCAATGAGCACCAGTTCCCGCACTTTTCCGTCAAACGCTTCGATCCAGGGCTTGTAATCAGATCCCTTGTCGTAACCGCCCCCGATCAGATAGGTCGGACGCTTCATTGCGCGGATCCCGCGTATAGCGGCATCCGGATTGGTGCCCTTAGAGTCATTGTAATAGGCGACACCGTCCCTCTCACAGACAAACTCGATGCGGTGCTCGACGCCGGCGAATCCCCTCAGAGTCTTCGCGATGCTTGCGGCATCCACACCGTAAGCCAACGCCATCGCACATGCAGCCATCGCGTTTTCATGATTGTGCGTACCGAGGATCTGCAAGTCATCGACCGGACAGATCTCACCGGACTTCTCTCCGATCCGGTATGTGATCACACCGTCACGGATCCATATTCCCTGATCAAGCATGCGCTCACTGCTGAAATAGATCACCTGTGCCTGTACGGTATCCGCAAAAGCGCGCAGACGCTCATCCCCGTAATTCAGAACACAGTATTCATCTGCGGTCTGATTTGCAGCGATGCGCCCCTTGACAGCCGCATAGTTCTCCATCGTATAATGCCGGTTCAGATGATCGGGAGTGATATTTAAGATAGCGCTGACTACCGGATGAAATGTCGGAGCGCTCTCAAGCTGAAAACTGGAGACCTCCGCCACTGTCACGCTGTCATCGTCCGTCTGATCCGCTATGTGGGTATATGCCTGTCCGATATTACCGACGACAAAAGTCTCTCTGCCTGTGTCACGCATGATCT
>OMSP01000061.1 GCA_900313775.1 uncultured Eubacteriales bacterium | reverse complement strand
GCAGTCGCATTTACTCTCTATATCGGTCTTACCGGATCGGGCATTAACAACGCGGCACATATCGGAGGCCTTATCGGGGGCTTTGCATTCGCCGTGCTTGTCTATCATCCTCACAGCAGATCTGCTCGATAGGGCAGTTCATTTCTGAAATTCATCCAAATTTAAAGAGTCAGAATACTTACAAAAAGTTCAAAAAATATGCTATAATTACTGTAGTAGAGTGAAGAAAGGAGGGTGACGGAAGTGTTCCGGGCCGGCAATTATGTCGTATATGGCATCAACGGCGTCTGCCGCGTGCAAGCGGTCGAAGCGTTGCACGAGGGCAGCGACAGGCTGTATTACCGCCTGACGCCGGTACATGCGACAAAGAATGTCATTACCACACCGGTGGACAACGACAAGGTCCCCATGCGCCTTGTCCTCACCGCCGATGAAGCCCGTGCCTTTCTTCAGGACGTCTCCTCGATCGAGGTGATGGAGGAGGTGGCTTATAAACAGCGCGAACAGCAGTACAAAGAGGCCATGAAGACCTGCGACTGCCGCCAGTGGGTATGTGTGATGAAAACAGCGTATACCAGGCGCCTGAAGCGCATGGAAGAGGGCAAGAAAGCAACGGCGGCAGACGAAAAATATTTTAAAGCTGCCCGCTCGAATCTGATCAATGAGATGGAAGTGGTCTTTGATCAGCCTTCCGATCAGGTGACGGAGATGCTGGCTGATTATCTGGAATTTATATGAGCGAACAGCAGTTTGACATTCAGACAGAGCTTAAGAAACTCCCGGCCAAGCCGGGAGTATATCTTATGTATGACGAATATGACCATGTCATCTATGTCGGCAAGGCCATAAAGCTGAGAAACCGGGTGCGCCAGTATTTCCAGAGCACGAGCAAGGGACCGAAGATCGATCAGATGGTGCGCCATATCCGGCGCTTTGAGATCATTGTAACTGAGTCCGAGCTGGAAGCTCTGGCACTCGAATGTAATCTCATCAAAGAGCATCATCCCAAATACAATACGATGCTCATGGATGACAAGACCTATCCTTACATCAAGGTGACGGTAACGGAGGACTATCCGCGCGTATTTCTGACACGGGATCTCAAACGCGATCAGGACCGGTATTTCGGGCCCTACACCGATGTGACGGCGGCCAGATCGGTCATGGATCTGGTGATGAAGCTCTACAGGATCAGGCGCTGCCGGCGCGTGCTTCCACGCGATATCGGCAAGGAGAGAGCCTGCCTGCAGCATGATATCAGACAATGTGATGCGCCGTGCCAGGGATCGATATCAAAAGAGGAATACCGCGCTCACATCGAACAGGTCCTGGAATTTCTGGAGGGTCGATACAAACCGGTGCGCGATGACCTGAAGAAGAGGATGGAGACCTATGCGCAGCAGCTGGAATACGAAAAAGCCACCGGCTGCAGAGAGCTTCTGACTCAACTTGAGTCGATCGCCCAGACACAGCGCGTGACGAGTGAGAGAGAGGATGATCTGGATATCATCGCTCTTGCCAGGAACGAACAGGATGCCGTCGTGCAGATGTTCTTTGTTCGCGCCGGAAGACTGATCGGCCGGGATCATTTTTATCTGCAGACCGGCACGGAGGAGGAACCGGGTCCGGTCCTGGCGGATTTCATAAAACAGTTTTACGGGGGTACCGCTTCGATACCCGGACGGCTGCTCTTATCAGATACTGTAGAGGAAGCCGATCTTCTTGCTGCCTGGCTGAGCGAAAAGCGCGGGCATAAGGTAGTGCTGCATACACCGCAGAAAGGCGGAAAAGAACATCTGGTCAAAATGGCACGTGACAACGCGCAGATGGTGCTTGAAAAAGACGCTCAGCGTCTGAGAAACGACCGGGCGCGTACCGTAGGAGCTGCAGAGGAGATCCGTTCTCTACTGGAACTTCCGGTCCTGCATCGTATCGAAGCCTATGATATCTCCAATATCAGCGGCTTTGCCTCGGTCGGATCGATGGTCGTGTTTGAAGACGGTCGTGCCAAGCCGAGTGATTACAGAAAATTCCGCATCAAGGGAGTACAGGGAGCGGACGACTATGCGAGTCTTGCGGAGGTGCTTCGCCGTCGTCTCAGGCGAGGACTGAAGGAACAGCAGGATGCCGGGGACAGATACGGAGATAAATTCTCGAGGTTGCCGGACCTGATCATGATGGACGGCGGCAAGGGACAGGTCGGTGTGGCGCTTAATGTCCTCGACGAGCTGGGACTGGCGATCCCGGTCTCGGGCATGGTCAAAGATGACCGCCACCGCACCAGAGGACTTTATTTTGAAAACAAACTGATACCGATCGCGACAGACAGCGAGGGATTTAAACTGATCACCAGGATCCAGGATGAGGCCCACCGGTTCGCCATTACCTACCACCGCAATCTGCGTTCGAAAAACCAGGTGCATTCGGTGCTGGATGATATCCCGCAGATAGGGCCGGCCCGGCGCAAGGCGCTGATGAAAGCTTTCGCTAATCTGGATGAGATCAAAGAGGCAGATAAGGAGCAGCTGGCTGCGCTTCCATCGATGAACGAGGCTGCGGCGCAGGCAGTCCACGAGTTTTTCCACCGTACACAACAGACAGGAGAGTAGAAATGGATCAGGCACAAGTCGAACTGACCAGAGTGATCGAAAAGATGAATCTGAACAACCGCACACCGGATGTCCCGGTGGAGGATATCGTCGTCACTGTACCGGACATCAACCGTCCGGCTCTGCAGCTCACGGGAAATTTTGATAATTTCAAGGGAGACCGCATCCAGATCCTGGGTGATATGGAATGTGCTCTGATCGAGAAAATGCCGGAGGAAGACAAGGACCGGGTCTTCGAGCAGCTACTCGCTGAACCGATTCCTGCTGTGATCTTCAGCCGTGACAGAAAACCAGATCCGCTCTTTCTTAAATGGGCCAATGAATACAAGGTGCCGGTCTTTTCCAGCCCCTCAAGCACGGCGGCCCTTACCGCGGAGATCATCCGCTGGCTCAATGTGCGGCTGGCACCCTGCACCTCGATACACGGTGTGCTCGTAGACTGCTACGGTGTCGGCGTCCTGCTGATCGGCGAGAGCGGCATCGGCAAGAGCGAAGCCGCACTGGAACTGATCGTGCGCGGACATCGTCTTGTGACCGACGACATAGTGGAGATCCACAAAGTCAGCGAGGTGACGCTGGTCGGTACCGCACCGGAAGTCACGAAGCACTTCATCGAGCTGCGCGGGATCGGGGTCCTCGACATCAAGACGATGTTCGGTGTCCAGAGCGTTATCGAGACCAGCGGCATCGATCTTGTGATCAAATTGAAAGAGTGGAATCAGGACGAAGATTATGACCGGATCGGGTTAAACGAAGATACGATCGAGATACTCGGCAATCAGGTGACATGCCATACGATCCCGATCCGTCCGGGGCGCAACCTCGCGGTGATCGTTGAGGCGGCAGCTGTCAACTATCGCCAGAAGAAGATGGGCTACAACGCGACCGATGAACTCTATAAGCGAGTCGAGCAGGGAATTCAGAAACGAAGCGAAGAATAAAAGACTCCCTGTGCATATATTATGCAAACACGGTCGCTACCACTCGCCCGGCCGACGTGCCTGTCTGCAGCGCGCTTCCGTCGCGATAGG
>OMSP01000163.1 GCA_900313775.1 uncultured Eubacteriales bacterium | reverse complement strand
AGGGTAGCCTATTTCCTCCGCAGCCTTTACTCCGTCTTCGATCTTTGTGACAGCACGCCCCGGCGGCTGAGGTATCCCGAGTTCGTCCAGGACCTTTTCGAATCTGTCTCTGTTCTCTGCCCTGTCGATAGCTTCGCAGTCAGTTCCTATCAGTTTAACGCCTCTCTCCATCAGCGGTTCGGCAAGATTGATCGCCGTCTGCCCGCCAAGCGTTGCTATCACACCTTCAGGTTGCTCGAAATCGATTATGGCCATAACATCTTCGACCGTAAGAGGCTCAAAATAGAGCTTGTCTGCTGTAGTGTAGTCAGTCGAGACAGTTTCAGGATTGTTGTTGATGATGATCGCTTCGTATCCGGCACGTCTTATGGTCTGTACGGCATGTACGGTTGAATAGTCGAACTCTACGCCCTGTCCTATCCTTATAGGGCCGGCTCCGAGCACTATTATCTTTTTCTTATTCGTAAGTCTGGATTCGTTCTCTCCGGTATATGACGAGTAAAGATACGCTATGTATTTACCTGTATGGAGGGTGTCCACCATTCTGAAAACAGGTGTGATACCGTTTGCCTTTCTCTTCTGATATACCTCTACCTCACTCAGATTCCACAGTCTCGAAATCTCCTTATCCGAGAATCCGATGATCTTTGCAGCCCTGAGAGTCTTTACGTCATTGACACGTTCCCTGAGTATCTTCTCCATATCGATTATGGTCCTGAAAGCTTCAAGGAAAATCTCCGTGATCTTTGTGACTTTGTGGATCTCGTCCACACTGATACCGCGTCTAAGGAGCTCTGCGATCGCATACATGTTGTCGTCCTTGAATTCAGAAATGTACTCAATGAGACTGTTGCGGCTCATGCCATCGAACTTGGAAAGATGCAGATGGCAGACTCCTGTCTCGAGAGACCTTATGGACTTGAGGAAGCTCTCGGTGAGTGTGGACCCTATGCCCATTACCTCTCCTGTAGCCTTCATCTGGGTGCCAAGTACATTCGTCGCATCGCTGAACTTGTCGAACGGGAATCTCGGGAATTTGGCTACTATATAGTCGAGGCTCGGTTCTGTTGATGCAAGTCCGCCGGCGACTTCGATCTCATCAAGAGTCATGCCGAGAGCTATTTTTGCAGTGACCCTGGCTATAGGATATCCAGAAGCCTTGGACGCGAGAGCTGACGATCTCGAAACTCTCGGATTTACCTCGATCAGATAATACTCACTTGTCTCCGGATGCAGTGCAAACTGAACGTTGCAGCCTCCCTCTATTTTGAGCTCACGTATGATCCTTATTGCCGAGTCGTTCAGCATCTTAAGATCATGATCATTCAGGGAGAGGATCGGTGCTACAACGATGGAATCGCCCGTGTGTACTCCGACAGGATCGACATTCTCCATGCCGCAGATCGTGATAGCTCTGTCTGTACCGTCACGCATTACCTCAAACTCGATCTCTTTATACCCTCTTACAGATTTCTCTATAAGCACCTGATGCACCGGAGAAAGATTGAAGGCGTTTATCGCGATGTCTTCAAGCTCTTTTTCGTTGTTTGCAAAACCTCCCCCCGTTCCGCCAAGCGTGAATGCCGGCCTCAGAACGACCGGGTAGCCTATATCAAGAGCTGCTTTCTTTGCCTCTTCTATGCTGTACGTGATCTCGCTCGGAATAACCGGTTCTCCGATAGACTCGCACATTTCCTTGAAGAGCTCTCTGTCCTCTGCTCTTTCGATGGAGTCAGCCGGAGTTCCAAGGAGCTTCACCCCGCACTCTGCAAGAACACCCTTGCGGTCCAGCTGCATTGCCAGGTTTAATCCCGTCTGTCCGCCTATGCCCGGTACTATAGCGTCAGGTCTCTCGTATCTGAGTATCTTGGCGACATATTCGAGCGTCAGAGGCTCCATATATACCTTGTCTGCGATCGAAGTGTCCGTCATGATGGTCGCAGGATTTGAATTGCACAGTATGACCTCATAGCCCTCCTCCTTAAGAGCCAGACACGCCTGTGTGCCTGCATAGTCAAACTCTGCAGCCTGTCCGATAACGATAGGACCGCTTCCGATAATAAGTACTTTTTTGATATCTTCTCTCTTTGCCATCAGTTCTCCCTTTTCTGAATCCAAATGACCGGCTTTATTGATCGATCATTGCGTTATATGCGATCTTACCGTCACAGACAGTAAGATAGTTGCGTCCCATTACTCTCCAGCCTTCAAAAGGTGTTGCCTTTCCCTTCGAAAGCAGTTCTTCCTTTTCTATT
>OMSP01000098.1 GCA_900313775.1 uncultured Eubacteriales bacterium | reverse complement strand
CTTCCGTTGGTGCCGGGATGCTCGGAGAGGATCTTCTTGCCCACTTCGGTCGTCTCTGACGGAGACGGTGTGACTTCAGCGCCGTATGTGCGCATGACTTCGCGCCTGTACGGTTTTTGCTCATAGGATACCTTGACCATAAACACCTTGCAGTCGAGACCGAGATAAGAACAGGCCATGGAGAGCGCCGTGCCCCACTGACCGGCACCGGTCTCTGTCGTCACTCCCTTCAGACCCTGCATCTTGGCATAGTAAGCCTGCGCGATCGCGGAGTTGAGCTTGTGGCTTCCGCTCGTGTTATTTCCCTCGAATTTGTAGTAGATCTTGGCCGGAGTATCGAGGATCTCCTCGAGACAGTAGGCACGGACAAGCGGTGACGGACGATACATCTTGTAGAAATCACGGATCTCCTTGGGTATCGGGATCTCACGCGTATCATTGTCCAGTTCCTGAGCGACCAGCTCCTTGCAGAAGACTGCCTCCAGTTCCTCGGCCTTCATAGGCTCTCCGGTCCCGGGATTGATCAGCGGCGCCGGCTTGACAGCCATATCGGCGCGCACATTATACCAGCAGGTCGGCAATTGATCTTCGTGCAAATAGATTTTATACGGTATCTTCTTCTCTGTACTCATTTGAGCACTCCTTTCTGTAGGTGGCCGCCTTAAGCGCGGCCTGACGATGGTATTCGTGTCGGGACAAGAAAAAAGTCCCAGCAGAAACTGCTGGGACAGGAATTTCCTGCGGTGCCACCCGGCTTGATACTTATCGTACCCTCTCATGCGTACCATCATACGCAGATCTTTGTTTACGGAGGATCAGCTCCGTCTCACATACTCGGTCTCCCTTTCTGTTCGCCCTCAGAAGTCCATTCAGTTCTGTTCTTACCTGCCGCGATCTCACCGTCCGCGGCTCTCTCAGAGGCAGTGTTCAAAACCTACTCACTCTTCCTCAACGGTTTAAATCAGCTTACCACTACCGGGAGATAAAATCAACCGGTTTTGGAAACAAATTTACATTGTTTATTATTCGTAATTCTTCATCAGCTCCGCAAATGCCGGCAGAGAATTGACGATCGTCTCATAAGAGACACAGTAAGCCAGTCTCACATAGCCCGGGCAGGCGAAAGAACTGCCGGGGACCAGAAGGATATGATACTCCTTTGCCTTGGCGACAAACTCTTTCTCATCCGGTACCGGAGATTTGACGAAGAGATAGAATGCTCCCTGAGGCTTGATGCACTCCAGACCAACTGCCTGCAATCCCTCGTAAAGGGTCTTGCGGTTGCGGTCGTAGAAGTCCAGATCGACCGTACAGTCCAGACAGCGCGCAATAACTTTCTGCTGCAGCGAAGGCGCATTAACTGATCCGTTGATACGGTTCGCGATCGTCGCTGCCTCAAACAGCTCCTCCGCTCCGTCAGCCTCGTCCGGGATCACGACATAACCGATGCGCTCGCCCGGGAGCGAGAGAGATTTACTGTAAGAATAGCCGACCAGAGTGTTGTCATAGTATTTCGTCAGGTACGGTACTTCCACTCCGTCATAGGCCAGCTCCCTGTATGGCTCATCCGAGATCAGATAGATGACTGTGCCCAGTTCCTCCTGCTTTTTCTCAAGGATCGCAGCCAGACGCCGGATCGTCTCTTCGCTGTAAACGACGCCCGTAGGATTGTGCGGCGTATTGACGATGACCGCCTTGGTCTTTGGACCGATCTTGCTCTCGAAAGCCTCCAGATTCGGCTGGAAAGTCTCCGTATCCGGCTCAACTTCGACGACCACACCGTCATAATTGGCGACATAGTTGCCGTATTCTACGAAATACGGAGCGAAGGCAATGACTTCATCGCCGGGATCCAGGATCGCCTTGAGCAGGATATTCAGGCCGCTCGCCGCTCCGACCGTCATGATCAGATTGCGGGCGCCGAAGGAAGTACCGAAACGCTTGTTGAGAGACTGCGCGATCGCCTCGCGCACATCCTCAAACCCGGCGTTGTTCATATATCCGTGCAATACCACCGGATCCTCGTGCTGAGCCAGATCGATGATCGCCTCATTGACCTCCTTCGGGGCCGGCACATTCGGATTGCCGAGGGAGAAGTCGTAGACCTTGTCAGCACCGTAGATCTCCCGAAGCTTGTTTCCCTCCTCAAACATGGCCCTCACAGCCGAGTTGTTGGCGACAAAAGGTTTCATTTTCTTTGAAATCATGCGACTGCCTCCATTCCGGCGCGAATAGCCTTTTTATTGAGTTCTACGAACTTCGGCTTGATATTCTCTTCCAGGATCTTGTCCCAGTCGATATGATCAAGCCCCATCGATTTGATGATCGTACCAAGCAGTACGATATTGGCCGCCTTCGCATTACCCAGCTCTCTGGCGATACCTGTCGCGTCCAGAGCTTTCTCTTCGACATGCCGCCCGATCTCCTCGAGCACATCATCCGGATATTCCTCATCCCCGACGATGACAGACATGGAATCGATCTTCTGGGTGTTGACGACAAGCGTCCCGTTCTCTTTGAGATAATCCAGACTTCTGAGAGCTTCCATCTGTTCGAAGGCCACTACGATATCGGCCGCACCTTTTTCAATGACCGGTGAATCCACCTTTTCACCATAGCGCACCTGCGAGGAGACGCTGCCCCCGCGCTGGCTCATGCCGTGGATCTCACTCATCTTTACATCGTATCCGGCCTCCATCAGACCGGTCGTCAGTATCTTGCTGGCAAGGATCGTTCCCTGACCGCCGACACCGACCAGCAGTATGCTCTTCGTCATGACACTGCCTCCTTCCCGATAGCTTTCACCGGACAGACCTGTGCGCAGACGTCGCAGCCTACACACTGATCGCGGAGGATCACTACCTTCTTTTCCTCTTTTTTATAATTCATGGCCGGGCAGCCGACTGTCAGACATTTCTTGCAGCCGATACATTTATCCGGATCCACTACATCCTTCGTGGCAAACAGGTCGTCAAATTCATCCAGATCTGCCTGCGAGAACTTCTTCAGCACGCAGGGCCAGCGGGTAATGATGACTGAAGGCTCATCTAGCGCCAGACACTCGTCGAGCGCCGCGTCCACCGCATCAAGATCATTCGGATCCACGACCTTGACATGTCTGATTCCAAGTGCTCTGACGAGCGTTTCCATGTCAATGATCGTCGTGGGGTCTCCCTGAGCCGTATAGCCTGTGCCCGGGTTATCCTGATGACCGGTCATACCCGTGATACGGTTGTCAAGAATGATATTGACGGTATTGCTCTGATTGTACACGGTGTTCATCAGAGAATTGACTCCTGTATGGAAGAAGGTCGAATCGCCGAGGACCGTGACCACACGCCTCCCGGAATCTCCCATGTTGAACACATGCTGTGCGCCGTGGCCGATCGAGATGCTCGCTCCCATGCCGACTGTTGAATCCATCGCCTTAAACGGCTTGCCTGCTGCCAGGGTATAGCATCCGATATCTCCGCTGAT
>OMSP01000034.1 GCA_900313775.1 uncultured Eubacteriales bacterium | reverse complement strand
GTCCTCACCGTATCCGTAACCAAGATTTGCGATCAGGTTAGTTCCATCGCTATACACTCTCATTCCATCGGTATCGATGGTCGTATGACGCGTACCATTCTTGCCGATCTGAGCACTTTGAGAGCCAAATTCTGCGATTTCCGTAATCCCATTAGTATCGTAGAACTTCATGCTCCCCGAGTTTAACTGCATAGCAGCTTTACCAAGGGCGTAAAGGATCACCCCGGCTGACCCAAAGATAGCCTCGGGGTAGTTATATTCATCGGGAGTGTAAAAAGACAGCCCCGATGCTGTCAGCGCCTGGCAGACGATATTGTTGATATAGTGAGTGATACCTTCCTTTCCGTATGATGCTATGAGATCTGAGGCGCGCGCGACTGAACTGTTCAGGTCGTAAAAGTTGATGGCCGCGCTGTTTTTATCTGTCCCGGTCCAGCTTGTGATCACCTTCCCGTTTCGCATCATTACAGTGCCGTTGCTGGCGATCGTCTGACTCGCACCAGTCGTTACGTCCCCCGGCACCTCCGCCACGTGCGCTCCGCTCTGGTCATACCAGAAGTGATTGGACACATCCGTAGCGTATGATGTCCAGTCCGAAAGCGCGTATGACTGCCCTTCGGCTTTTGCGTTCGTGCAGAGAAAGACCGTCCCATGCGGCCCATCGAACCACAGGTCATTGAGATCGTAAGGCGGTGCAGGTGTAGAGTTGAACACCCTGCGCCTCTGCCCGGCTGCTGTCCGTGCCGCTTCGGCGATGTCCTCAGCGGTATCCGCAGCATCCTGCGCTTCCTGCACTGCTACCACAGTTTCTGCCGTGACTTGTGCACCCATGTCAAAATATGGATCGCCATACTCGACTGTGCCATCAGCATAATATGTCACGATCCGTGCCCAGTAAAACCTGCCCGGGATGTACTCCGGCAGCTGCTCCGACCATGGTGTGTACTGTATGTCTGAGAACGTGCTTCCGGGTGGAATGACACGGTTTGTGGCGAGGCAGTGCTCAATAACCACACGGACCACCTTGCTGTTATTAATTTCTTTTTCAAGCTCCTTTTTCTGGTCCTTTATCTGCTGAGTGAGGTTGTCGATACTCTCAGCTATTACATCCCGCTTGATCAGAAAAATCCCCAGCGTGGCAATCTTTTTCCTCTCCGAACACCTCGTCTCCAGCTTCAGTATCCTTCCCTGCAGATACAGTTCACCTTCCCTGTCGATGATGTAGAGTGTATCTCCGATCCCGGCGTTTTCCGGAAGCCGGACGATGTCGATCTCGTAATTCACCGCAGGATCCCGTAATGCGGTCAGTTCTTTGATTGCCTCCTGGCAGAGCTGTTCCTGGGAGACGGTGTCAAAGCGGAACACCCGCATTACATGCGCTGACACTCCTTCGGCCTGCTTCTTTTCGTGCGGAAGGAACCTTGCCCACCTTCTCAGTGCCTGCCTGGAATAAAGGTTCCTGCCGGACACATAAAAATCCCCGTCGTCGTACTCATATCCTTCGAGGTTGACGGGGATGTCGGAATTCTCTTCGGTCCCTCCTACAACGATCAGACCCGTGGCGAGCTTGTCGATATTCTTCGTTACCCTAATGTTGGCCACATCGCGGTTGAGCAAGAGCTGAGCCCCTGTGTCGTTCCCTCTCTTCCTGTAGATGTTGACGAACATGTTCGTGACCGTCATGCCATCAACTTTGAAGCTGAAATTAATCTCTGCATCGAACTTTGCAGCAATGTCGTCCAGCCGCTCTTTCGCAGTCTGTTCGTCGAATTTCAGCGTCATCACATCCGTTCCATATGTGTTGACTCCGATCTCGAAACCGGTTCCGTTTATGCAGTCTTCCACATACTGTACTATGCCTCTGTCAGTATCCGCATTGAAGGTCGGGCATACGTTATTGAGGAGATCAAGGCCCGCGTCTTCCGCATACACGCTGATCGTTCCTTCTTCCGGATCAGATTCCGTTTCAATGATGGTAAACATCCCCTCGTCAGAACCGTCTTTCCGTAGGAGGTAGTTCCCCACCTCAAACATGGCCTCTGCGGCTGCGCGGCCCTCCTTTGTGTGGTACACGGTCATCTCAAAGCTCGCTACACCGGTCTCAACGTCTTCTATTTTGGAGTCATTGCCTATGATAAGACCCCGCCTGTTTTCAGTAGTAGACACGCCCAGTATGTTCATCGCCCTGTCTGCTGCGTATACGATCATAGATATACCTCTCTGTATTTCAGTTTGACGTCCGGAGGCGAGACGCACCAGTCACTGCAGGACTGTGAGATCACATTGTCCCCAGGCATAAGCACGAAGTCTTCCCAGTCGTTTTTCAGTGCGCCAAGGCCCGGTGACGGCAGGCCGTTGAGAAGCACTGTCCCATCGGAACAGTCTATCTCCAGGAGGTCATTTGCAGTAAACTTATTAGGGTCCTCCCTCCATGTATCGCAGAACATCTTGTTGAACTTCCAGCTGTAGATACCGTTCCACGCCAGTGTCGGCTTCGTGCCGTAAGCCTGAAACTGGATAGAAATCCTTGTGATCGTCGCGAGGTTTTCCGTCTCGTAGGTACGTACGATCCCTCCGGCGTCGATCGTGACCGTGTTCCCTACCTTCGTGATCCTCACTGTCTTCTTTGTCCGGATCGCGGGAAGGACCACTTCCTTGCCGTTGACCGTCTTCCTGGTCTCCGCCCTGTCCCTGCCAAAATACACACTGCGCAGGCTCATATCGATATCTACAGTCTCCATGACTTTCTTGTCGACGATAAGATCGACATATCCCGTCGTTCCGGAACGGTTCTTGTAAATCCTGGCTCCAAGAGTCCTGTTCCCGTTTGCGTCAGACAGGTAGCACGCGATTCCTCCCACGCCATTCTTTTCCTCTGTTGTCTCTCCCACGCAGCAGTTGGCAGCGAACTGGAAGAGGAAGTTGTCAGCCCCGGATCCACCGGATGCGTCATCCGGAATCAGCGCCGAAATGACCGGCCCGTGCCAGCCGGTACCGCTGCCGTATGCCGTCGCTCCTGTAAAATACTGAGTAGCGGCGTCTGTGACGGTGGTCCTTGATTTGATCATGCCGGCAGTGCCTGTCTTGGTACCGCCTGTAGTGATTACCGCATTTGCGTCATTGGTCTTCCAGACAGCCTTCACCGCATTTGTCCAGGCACTGCTGGACTTGAGGCTGGCAGCCAGGAGAGTCTGAGTCGCTTCCTGAACCTCGCCGTCCACTTCTTCCGGGTCTCCGAACTGCAGCACGTGCTGGTCCTCGTCATAAAACGCAATATACCCGCAGTCTCCGTTCCCGGTGATCGTGCTTGACTGACCTTCATCAGTGGTGTTTCCCTCTTCGAGGAACTGTACGACGAATGAAGGATGGGCCGGGAATGTCCCGCCGTAGTTGACATGGAATGCTCCATCCTGCGCCGGCTCCTCTTCGTATTCCTGAACGCTGTATTTATACGGATCCGGACAGATGAACTCAATCTCAGAAACCACTGCATTCTTCCCCGGTTCAACCGCCTCAAGCTGTCCGGGGATACCGGTATAGAACTTATCCGGCTCGTCATTAAAAATGAGCAGTGCGCTCTTTATATGCAGTGCTGCCGCTAGCATGTTGTATGCCTCCCGAAAGTCCACGGCGGTCCTGCTGATCAGCTGATACCTGATCCTGATCACTCTTTCCGGATATCTGCGGGACAGGAATATGCTCCCGTCCCGCTTTCCTACCGACTGCGTTTCCACTTCAGCAGTCATCGCTTCCCGTCCCTGGACGGTCAGAGTCCTGTATCCGGGAACAATCTCTTCAAGGTACACGCCGTTGATCATCGGCGCTTCTTTTGGCATGTTCATGCCCTGCGGAGGCTGATTCGTATCAGTGAACCGATACATCAGGTCTTCCCTCTCTTTCTGGTCTCACGCTTTTCTTCAGCGTCATTCTTGCGCTTGACGAATTTCGCCACGCCTTCTCCGACTTTCCTGCCATCGAGAGTTGATTCAACTACGATGGTGTAATGTGCCTCAGACCTGTAATCATACTCATCACTGAGGTTCATATTCCCGGATCTGCGGCTGATCGCGGCCTCGGGTGATGTTGCATCGATCAGCTTTGTCATGGCAGCTCTCGCCGCCCTGACCTTGTTCTCGATTCCGTTGATCACACCCTGGCCGGTATCTTCCCCTGCATCGGTCATCACCCTGGAAGGACTCTTGATCTTCAGCTGTTTCTTGAAGGCGTCTTCGACGACCCTGGCAAGAGTCTTGCCTGTAGAATCCAGCGCGCCTTTCTTAGACTTCATGCCGTTGATCAGTCCCTGCACAACATTCTTCCCGATGCTGTCCATATCCTTTTGGGCATTGCTGTAGATCTTCTTGAGATCCTCCGCATAGCTCTTCTGCAGAGCGGTCACCCTTCCGGAATAGTAGCTGCCGGCGACCTTAGAGCTGGTATTCATCACCACGCTGTACTGCCTGCCGTAGGCCTTGATCCACTTACTGGACTTTTTCAGGAGCTCGTTTGTGTAAGCGAGGCCGTTCTCCCTGCTAAGGCCCAGGATCTCGTCCATCATGTTCTCAGGGAGCAGTTTTTTCAGCTTGTTGATATTGTCTCTGTACTGCTTGATAGCCCTGTTCTGCGAAGCAAAATTCGCCAATGCAATATTTCCATAATCATCTGCAGAGTAAAGGCTTGTGCTCCGGAGTGTGTCCCGGAAGTCCTTCTGGGCATCGATGATCTTGTTGTACTTGGTCTGATAAGTATTCGCCAGGTTCGTCAGCTTTGTGCTCACACTGGTGATGATCTTATCGATCTCATTGTTGTATGCCGTCTTATAAGACTTCATCAGAGACGTGATCGCTGCATTGTACGACTTGTTCATATCTCTGTATTTCTTAAGACTGCTTTCGACATACTCAAGATCAGACTTGGCCTTGTTCTGCAGGCCGGTCCGGAACGACTTCAGATACGTGCTTGCCGCATCCTTGGCGCCCCCGAGCTTCTTCGTGCTCTTCTTCATCTGCTTGTACAGCCTGTCAATGAGGACCTTGCCCTGCTTGACCACGCCGTTCACGCCATCCTTGATTCCGACAGCAAGGCCTTCGGCTATCCATCCGCCGTATTTGATCGTGATCTTGGAAGGAGAACCGATCTGCGCTCTTGCATGAATCGCTTTGTCAGCTGCCGCTGCCAGCTCGTTGGCCGCTGCCCACGCCGCTCCGATCTTGGACCTCATACCATCGACGAGACCCTGTCCGATATTGGAGCCGTGGCTGTATGCGCTGCCATATCCGCCGCTCATACCGCTCAATGCGGAGTTCTTGACGGCACTGCCGGCGCTGGATGCATTTGCGGTCTCCCCACGGATGCCTCCGGCATATCCGGATCCTACAGCTTTGCCTGCAGTCTTTGCCGGACCTATGCCGGCTCTGAGGGCTTTTATCACGTTTGTCGTTGTATTCTTTGCCGAGGTCGTCGCCTGCTTGCCAGTCTGCTCAAGGGAGCCTATGACTCCGGAGCCAGCTGTATCCGTGATTCCGGGCAGCTCAGCAAGTCCCGTGTCAAATTCCGTGGTCACTGTGCCTGCGGCTTCTGTCCCGATCCCGGTAAGGTCGATCATAGACATGGTGTTCGTGAAGGTATTCACACCTTCCATCCCGATCGACTCCATAATGCCGGAAACGTCAACACTGCTTCCGGATGTCAGGCTGTCAGTCAGTGCCTGAAGTCCTTGATCGCCTGCTGTGCTCATAGCGTCGGTGAGCACATATGTGTTGGCAGCTACGCTTTCCGCTGTCTGCTGCTGCACCTGTGCACCTGCTTCTTCAGCAGTTCCTTCACTCGAGAAGGCCTCTGTAACAGCGTCCTTGATGAATGTGAAGCCGCTTTTAACACCGTTGACGATGCCGTTTATGATGTCCGAGCCGACCTTCAGCCAGTCCGTGCTCATGATCGCATCTACAAACCATTTACCGGCTTCCTTGGCCCCCTCCACGATGTACGGCAGGGCACTGATGATGCCCAGTACAAGCGATTTCAGTATCGATACGCCGTACTGCAGGATGACCGGGCCGTATGCAATGACACCATTTACAAAGCCGACGATCGCGTTCCCGGCCTGCTGTACGATGAGAGGCATGCTGTTCGCTATGCCCTGCGCAAGCCCTGCCAGAAGGTTCATGCCGATCGCAATGACCCTGGGGATGTTCGATATGATGCCTGTGGCCAGCGTGGTGATCAGCAGTACCGCCTGCGGTATCAGTGTCGGTGCTGCCGCCGCAACGCCGCCCGCAAGAGCCGCGATCAGGTCAATGCCGCCGTTGATCAGCGCAGGAGCAAGGGCAGTTATCGTTTCAAGGAGCTTACCTACAAGCTGGGCGCCTGTGCTTATAAGCTCCGGGATCTTTGCGGTGATCCCATTCACAAAATTTGTGATCAGCTCCGGTCCCTTTTCCTTGACCATATCCAGTGTCGCGTCGATCTGCGTCTGGAATGTCTTGTACAGAAGGCCGAGGCCAACAAGGACCGTACCGACCAGGACGCCGGGTGCCAGGACCTTAAGTGCAAGCGACATCATTTTTGACATATAACTGACAAACAGCTTTGATGCGTTTGCAGCTGTTCCTGCGATGCCGCTTCCCAACTGGCCGAACGGCCCCAGGATCTGCGGAACCCTTGACTTGATCAGCGCCAGAAGAGTATCGGATGGGACGAACTTATCGAAGAGCCCGGATGCCCCGCCTATGGCCTTTCCGGCACCTTTGCTGACGATCCCTCCGATCTTTTCAAATGGCCCCTTAAAAAAACTGACCATCTTCTGGCCTTTACCGACTGTCTTTGTAAAAACACCGGCAAAAGAGCCAAGCGCCTTGCCTGCGCTTATGAAATCGGGACCGAACTTCTGCCCGATCTTTAATGCTGCAAAGGCTCCGGCAAGAGTCGGAAGGATCTTTACAAGACCGGCTATCTCTTTACTGTGTGCCCTAATAAACTTATTCAACAGCCGGAACTTCTTACTGACATCGTCAAGGACCGATTTCACGGATTCGTAATTAAAATCCGGCATCTTTATGCCGGCTTCTTCAAACGATTTTTTGAGTTCACCCCACGTCTTGCCGATCGTGACCTTGGCCCGTTTGAAGTGGATGACTGCAAGGTCAAGAACCGATCCGATCTTCCCCGCAATTGCTTCACCATCGACATTCTCGAGACTGCCGA
The DNA here is from genome assembly GCA_900313775.1 of uncultured Eubacteriales bacterium. Classification (GTDB taxonomy): domain Bacteria; phylum Bacillota; class Clostridia; order Lachnospirales; family Lachnospiraceae; genus RUG842. The sequence continues at coordinate 2,208 of OMSP01000034.1, read as the reverse complement.
TCACGCCTTCTATGGCCTTTATGCCAACCTTCTGGAATTTCTCAAAGGTTGGCATGAGCTTGTTCGTAACTGTCTCAGAAAGGCCATCCATCGCCTGGCCGGTCGTTTTGTACGACGTCGCCATGTTCATGAATGCATCGCTTGTCCCGACCTCTTCAACTGCCTTGAAGAATTCACTCGTTGCTATTTTTCCATCCTGAACGGCCTTGACCATTTCGGATGTAGTCATACCCATCTGTTTGGCGACGGCCGCAATTCCTGCGGGAGTCTGTTCCAGCATGAGCTTGAAGTCCTGCCACGCGACCTTCGGCTTTGCGGCCATCTGCACGCCCTGCTGAGACAATGTCTTCATCGCCTGTGCCGGATTCTCGGCTGCAGATGCAATACCGCCAAAACCTTTGACCAGCGACTCTGCCGACTGGATACCGACGGCATCCAGCTGCGCGTAGGTAGTCGCCATGTCAGACGCGCTGTAAATAGTCTTCGTGGCAAAATCCTGCAGTTCCGCTTTTGTCTCCGCAATGTCTTTAGCAATGTGACCATTCATAGATGCATTCTTCTCGAATGTCTGCCATGCTGCCGACGTACTTTCCAGTTCACCGGTAAAGCCGGATGCCGCGGATGTAAGTGTCGAGAACGCTTTCATTCCGATCCCGGTAAGTACACCGAACCCAAGCCCGCTCTTCAGCTTGCTTGCCAGGCTGTCAGCTGCTCCCTGCGCCGATCCGAAAACAGAACTGAAGTTTTTATCCACCGCGCTGAGTATGGCGGTAACAGAATAGCTTTCAGCCATTTTCCTCTTTCTCCTTTTTCTTTCTCTTCAACAGCGCAGAGACCTTCTGCATCACATCATGGTGTTTCTCACCGTTCCGGACCTTCTCAACAGCCGCGTCATAGTCGAAGAACGACTTGAACGTCTTATACACCGGCCGGCCCTTTTTGCCCTTGGTCGCCTTGGCGGCCACAGTCAGATAGGCCTGCTCATGCGTCCGGTATTCCTCGTCAACACGCCTGAGGGCCGCCGCCTTCATCAGGAGCTCGTATTCAGGCAGCTCCAGGCGGTCGACCTGCGCCATGGAAGTGAACCCGAGATAACGGAAAGCGTTCAGCGCGATATCTTCCCTCAGCTCGTCCCAGCTTTTGCCGCTGCCAGCTGACCCTGATACTGCGCTTCCTTGATCTCCCTGTCCCTGCTGACTGCCTGCTTCAGATCCTCTGTCTTCTTCCTTGTAAAGCTGCACTTCCCGAAAAAATCGACCAGGTCTTCGCACTCCTTCTCAAGGTCGAAGCCTTCAGAATCCATCCACTTCTCAATCTCTTCCCGGCTGAGGGTTTCACCAGGAGCGTACTTGCTGCCGATCACCAGGCAGTCGATCAGCTTCTCGAAATCACAATCCATGAGGCCCGCGATGGCATAAGTCAGTCCCATCTTGTGCTTCTGTTTGTCATCTCCATCAACGAGCTTCTGCTTGTCGATATCCCGCACAAAGCCAAGGCCGAAATTGAATTCGCAAAGTTTTCCGTTGATCTCCCTTGTGTACATGTAATTCCTCCCTTATGAAAAAATCCCCGAAGCATCACCGCTCCGGGGAAGGTTTTCGATAGTAGTTGTCGTCAGCTGGTCGCGCCGGTTGCTCCGGTTGCTCCCTGCGTCGTGTCGGTGAACACGTAGGACGCGATCTGCCTGGTCGTCGCGTCGACAGTGCATTCGCCATCTGCACCGACGCCGTCTGCGGCATAATCCATGGATACAGAGGCAAGATCTTCCGCCGCCGCCTCGGTCTCGAAGGACGTGAGATAGCCCTGGTAATAGGTACCGAGGTATTTGCCTTCCGTTGCGCCGGGCCTGGAAAGGTTGACGACCCACGCTTCGACCTTCTCTCTGCTCTTCATAGCTGCCTTCAGGTCATCGATAGAGATCGTTCCGTCCGGATCCGAAGAATTGTGGTGCATAAGGCCTTCCTTCGAAAGCTCCACGGATGCGGCTCCGGAAGTATTGATCACACCATCTTTGGTAACTGTAGTATCGGAATCAGCGGAAATGCTCTCGGTATCGGACGTGCCGAAGGGAATAAGAGCCGCCGCCTGTGCAGTTGCCTTGCTGATAGGGCGCAGCAGGATGACGATATCCTTGCCCTGTTCTGCGGTATAAGTAACTGCGTCGAACATCTTAAGATTAAACATTTGTTATTCCTCCATTAAAAAAGC
>OMSP01000136.1 GCA_900313775.1 uncultured Eubacteriales bacterium | reverse complement strand
TGTGTTTTGTCCATTATAGCACATCAGCAGTTGCCGGTCAGAACACGGGAGAGATTCTCCCTCGCAATGTCTGCCAGATGATAGACCTGCGCAATATCCGTCGCCGGCCGGTCGGTCATGTGAAAGCGCGGGAAGAAACGCGTGATATGCAGCGGGATATTGCGCCCGCATGTGCCGTCTTCCGTCTCCAGACCCGCGATCCAGGAAGAGAGTTCCCGGATCTGTTCTTCATCGTCATTTTCTCCGGGCACGATCAAGGTCGTGATCTCTACATGGCAGTCCTGCGCCGCGCGCCGGATAAAACCCATCACCTGCTGCCGGCTGCCGCCGAGCATCTTGTAATAGTCGTCCGTAAATCCCTTTAGGTCGATATTCATCGCATCGATATATGGAAGCAGCTCATCTAGCACCTCCGGTCCCGCCGTGCCATTCGTGACCATGACATTTTTCATGTCGTGCTCATGCACAAGCTTAGCGGTATCCCGCACAAATTCATAACCGACCAGCGGCTCGTTGTAGGTGAAGGCGACCCCTATATTGCCGTCTTTTTTGCATGATTCGGCAAGCTTTACCACATCTTCCGGTGACAGGATCTCGATTCCGAATGCGGACAGTGCCTCAGCCTTCGTGACTGCTCCCGTCTCTGAAAACGCCTCTCCGTCCGGCAATCTCCCCGTGCGCGACATTGCCAACGCCATATCCGACCAGGATATATCGTAGTTCTGACAGAACGGACAGCGCAGATTGCAGCCGTAGCTGCCGACCGAGAGGATCATGCTTCCCGGATGAAAGAAGGCCAGCGGTTTCTTTTCTATCGGATCGAGGGCAAGCGCGGTCACCTTGCCGTAGTTTGCGCAGACGACCTCTCCATCCCGACATGTTCTTGCACCGCAGAAGCCGAGCGCGCCCTCTTCTATATGACAATGTCTGAAGCACACATCGCAAGTTGCCATTTTATCTCCTCTAGGTATGTCTCACCACTTCAAAGCGGTCCAGCACATAGTCCTCATCCGGGCGGATACCGCCCTTCTGCATCGCGATCGAGATCTGCTGCTCGACCGTATCGACGCCGTCCAGATCCGGCAGCAGCAGTCCCCGCTTCGCACCGCTGGTAACGATCACGCCGTAGCGCCTGACATCGAGCTCATCCGGCGAACCGATCCGCTCCGGCTCGGTCAGCACATCGACATTGATCTCCAGATAAGGCAGTTCATCTGCCGTGACCGGCTCAAAGCGCGGGTCGCGTGTGGAGGCCGAGACCGCGTTGTCAATGATCTCCTCCGCAAGGCTGTCACAGCACGGCAGAATGGTGCCGATACAACCCCGCAGCTTACCGAATTCATGGATAGAGACAAAAGCGCCCGCTTGAGTCTGTGTCAGCTCCGCAGGAAGTTCTTCCCCCGCAACTCTGAGCTTTTTTCGGTCCATGATATAGCTCTCCACCGATCGCCTCGCCAGAGCGACATAGGGATCTTCATTGGCTCGCGCCGCAGATCTTTGCTCTTCCATTTTTCGCAGATACTGATCCAGAAAATGCCGTGAACTGTCTTTTTCTCCCGGCATGAATGAGGCTATACCGTAGCCGACGCCTGTCACATCCTGATGTACGAAGACTTCCGGTTCGACCGCGTATCCGTCGAACGCCCCGGCCATGATCACAAAAGACCGGTGACCGCATTCGGCTGCCTTCTCACAGAGTGTCTCATCGAACTCCAGCAGTTCACCGAAGGCGGCCCGGCTCATGACATCCATCAGCCTCTCGTCATATACCGGCCCCTCGGGGGCAAAACCGTACGGACCGTAGTCCTGCAGTTTGTGCGACAGATCTCCGCTCGCAACAAAGACCGCTCTCCTGCCGAGCGCCTCTACTGCCCGCCGGATCTTGACCCCGAGCTTATAGTGCTCGGTCAGCGGCTGACCGGACAGACCGATGCGAAGGATCCTGCAGGACGGCAGCTCCTGCCGGATAAAATACAATGGCACCATAGTTCCGTGGTCAAGCGCCGGATCAATCTCACCGAGCGTGCCTGCTGCGATCCCTGCCGCGTCACACTCTGCGCAGATCAGATCCCGCAGTTCTCCGTCGTACTTCTCATCAAATCTCACCTGTCCCGCGCCGAACTGCGCAAAGGACCCCCGTGCGCCTCTGCCCGGGGAAATATGAAAATAATCCGCGTACATGGTCGCGTGCGGGCTGGTGATGATGATCGTATCAGGGTCAAGCGCGGCGATTCGCCTTGCGACTTCCCCATAAGCCGCGATCGTATCCGCGACCTGCACCTCGCTGCCCTTGCCTACCGCCGGCACGATCAACGGGGGATGCGGCACCATATATCCCGCAACTATGCGACCGAGTCTCTCCTGTATGTCTTTATCCATTTCACTCACCTCAAAGCAAAGAGGGCAGCGGTCTCCCGCGCCCTCATTTATCACTCTTGATCGGCTGCTTCTTCTGCCGGTTTGTCTTCTGCAGTTTCCTCAGTCTTTTCATCTGGGTATTTGAAATCGGGCAGTTCGTAGCCTTCGACTTCTTTCATTGAGATGCGTTCCTCAGGCTTCTTATTTGCCAGGTCTTCCTCGGTGATACCCTTTTCCTTGTGGAAGATATCCATGAATTCTTTGCCGGTGATCGTTTCCTTCTCAATCAGGAAGGCAGCGATCTTGTCGAGGATCGGCCGGTTGGCGGCCAGCAGTTCTTTGGCCTGATCATAAGCCTCGGCAAGCATACGCATGATCTCGCGGTCGATGTCTGTCTCTGTCTCCGGACTGCAGTTAGTCACGGGACGGCCGTCCAGATATCGGC
>OMSP01000025.1 GCA_900313775.1 uncultured Eubacteriales bacterium | reverse complement strand
TTGAACCTCCTCGATAATATAGTTCGGGGTGGATGCCCCCGCCGTAATACCAACTGTTTTCACGGACATTACCAGGTTCAAATCCAAATCATCGGGAATCTGTACGAAGCATGTATGCGTGCAACAAGTATTACATATTTCGAATAGTTTTTGCGTGTTCGAGCTGTGGGCGTCTCCTACGACCAGCATCAGGTCGACTTTTGAGGCGATCTCAGCCGCCTCTTCCTGGCGCTCCAACGTCGCAGAGCAAATCGTATCCAAAACATTAATATTATAGCCTTTACGGCGCAATATTTCAACAATTTCCTGAAATTTGTTTTTCTGAAACGTGGTCTGGGCAACGACGGAAATCGGGCGGTTTTCACTCTCTGAAAATGCCTCCGCCTCGGCGGAATCTCTGAGCACCGCCGGCTCATCCTGACACCATCCGCAGATGCCTCTGACCTCAGGGTGATCCGCGTTGCCGATCACGACAACACGGCGGCCTTTATCTTCCTCCTCCTGAACGATCGTATGGATCCTCTCCACAAAGGGACAGGTAGCGTCTACATAGTCAATGCCGTTCTGCTCCAGGGTCTCGATCACATAGCGGCTCACTCCGTGAGAACGAATGATAACGATACCGTCTTCGACGCCTTCGAGCGCTTCTTCACCTGGGAGCGTGACGACACCATGTCTCTCAAGATCGCGGATGACCTGCTGATTGTGGATCAGCGGACCAAGGGTATAGATAGTCTTATCTCCGCCGTGTTCGCGCACCTGCTCCAGGACCGTGTCCACTGCGCGTTGTACGCCGAAACAGTATCCCGCGCTTTTGGCCAGGATCACTTCCGGCATAATCCGAACCTCTCAACGATCTCTTCCGCACTGCTGTCCGCTGTATGCCCGACAGTATTGAACTCATGAGCGTCGTCAGCTTTTTTCAGCGGAGAGATCTCGCGGGTGGTATCACGCTCATCGCGAATATGGATATCCTTCAGGATCTGCTCGTAATCCGCTTCCATACCGGCCTTCTCCAGCTGCGCCACGCGCCGTTTGGCGCGCTCCTCTGCCGGGCAAAGCAAAAACAACTTCAGATCGGCATCAGGCAGTATGACCGTGCCGATATCGCGTCCGTCCATGATGACATCGTGCTCACGCGCCATGGACCGCTGCAGATCTAAGAGACGCTCCCTGACAAAAGGCACTGCCGAGACAACTGACGCCATATGACTGATCTCTTCCTTGCGGATCTCCTCGGAGACATCCTCACCGTCCAAAAAGACCCGCTGTCCTTTTTCATTGTATCCGAGATCAACATCGATATCGCCCGCCACCTCGCTGATGATATCCGGATCATCAGTCTTACCTGCTTTTCGGAATACGGCCAGACCGATCGTGCGATACAACGCGCCGGTATCCACGTAGATATATCCCAGTTTCTCCGCCAGTCTTTTGGCGATCGAACTCTTGCCGGAACCCGCCGGCCCATCGATTGCAATTGCAAAACCCATATTGTCTCCTTCCTTATATTGCCGCGGCAGCCGTGCCTGCCACATATCCTGTGGACCAGGCGATCTGCAGATTGTAACCGCCGGTGAGCGCGTCTGCGTCCAGTATTTCTCCGGCAAAGAACAAGCCGGCTGTCAGCTTGGATTCCATCGTTTTTGGATCTATCTGCTTCGTATCCACGCCGCCGTGAGTAATAACAGCCTCATCCCATCCCCGCAGACCGGTCACATGCAGCGTCAAATGCTTGATCAGATGCACAAAGCTCTTTCGCTCTGATGAGGTGATCTGGTCCGCCTTTTTCTCCGGATCGATCCCGCTCAATGCGACTATAACAGGTATGAGCTTCTTCGGGAAAAGGTCTCTGACAGCGTTGATGAAGTCTTGACGGTGATGCCCTTCCAGCTCCCGTATCAGCCGTCTGTCAAGCTCTTGCCCGCTGAGAGCGGGCTTTAAGTCGATCTGTACCTCAACATGCCCGGAAGGATAGAGTATCTCTGTCAATCTGCTCGATGCCGTGAGCACGGCAGGACCGCTGATCCCAAAGTGAGTAAACAGTAATTCTCCGACTTTTTCCCTGTATACGACTTTATCTTTTGAAGAGAATCTTATACCGACATTCTTAAGAGTCAGCCCCTGCAGTTCGCGGACCCACGATTCTTCTGCATTCATCGGCACAAGGGACGGTGACAGCGCATTGACTGTATGTCCTGTGTTCTGTGAAAAACGATATCCGTCTCCGGTAGATCCGGTCGAGGGATAGGACAGACCGCCCGTCGCAATGACCACCGAATCAGCCCGCAGAGTCTCCTCACCGGTTATTACAGACAGGTCTTTCCGGACATCAATCACTTCGGTGTTCAGCCGGATATCCACAGCGAGACGATGCATCTCCCGCTCCAGAGTCTTAGTCACATCAGAGGCGTGATCGGAAACCGGGAACATCCTCCTGCCCCGCTCCTCTTTCAGCCGAAGCCCTGCCTCCTCAAAGAAACGGATCGTATCATCGGCATCCCACTGTGAAAAAGCGCTGTAAAGGAATCTTCCCTGACGCCCCGAGACCGCGGCCTGCAGCTGTTCACGGCTGCTGTGATTAGTCAGATTGCAACGCCCTTTTCCGGTGATATAGATCTTCTTACCGAGCTTCCCGTTTTTCTCCAACAGCGTCACATCCGCTCCGGCACGCGCCGCATGGATCGCGGCAAACATACCTGCCGCGCCTCCGCCGATCACGATCACTCTCTTTTTATCGTGAGCCTCTACCATCAAAAGCTCCGGATGTCATCGCTTCCGTCATCGACAGTCTTGTCTATTCTGCGGATCTCCATCTTATAACTGTATTCATCGCTTACCTTGACGGTAACGGTATCACCGGTCTTATGACCGAGCAAAGCCTTCCCGACCGGTGACTCTATACTGATCCGTCCGTCCAGGGAATTGCCTCTGATACCTGTCACGATCTTATACTGCTCTTCAGCATCATCTTCAGGGATATACACAGTGACTGTGTTGAACAGTCCCACTTCGTCCTCAGCGGATTTGTCCTCGATCACATGAGCCGTTTTGATCATTTTTTCCAGATAACGGATGCGGCTCTCATTCTGATTCTTGTACTGCTTCGCTGCGTGATACTCAAAGTTCTCGCTGAGATCTCCGTGTGCCCGCGCAGCTTTGACTGCCTGGATCGCCTCTTTGCGGAC
>OMSP01000036.1 GCA_900313775.1 uncultured Eubacteriales bacterium | reverse complement strand
GTCTTCTTTGTCGCGACCTGGCAGAACTACTATGAGGCTTTTATAGAAAAGGGTATGCTGCACAATCTGTTCAACAGTATCATCGTCATGCTGATCGTCGTGACTATCAGCGTCATGCTGGGACTGCCGTCCGCTTATGCGTTCTCCCGGTTCCCGTCCCGCGGCGACAAAGTGCTCTCCAACTATCTGCTGGGCACACGTTTTACACCGGTCGTCGTGCTGGCGCTGCCGCTGTACCTTATGATGAGCAAGCTGCAGCTGTTGGATACCTACACCGGTATCATCATAGCGCACGTGGCATTCAACCTGCCCTTCGTTGTCTGGATGATGCGCGGCTTCTACGATGCGATCCCCAAGGAGATCGATGAGGCGGCCCGCGTGGAGGGAATGGGATGGTTCCGTATCTTCCTGTCCATCGATACACCGCTCGCCAAGGGAGGCCTGGCGGCTACAGCCGTGTTCTGTGCGATCAACTCGTGGAATGAATTCCTGATGGCACTGATCCTGACCGGCCGTGACACGAAGACGATGCCGGTGGCAGTTCCGGGGCTTATGACTCCCCAGGGGACAATATGGGGTCAGGTCGCTGCGGTAGGCACTGTCATTACTATTCCGGTTTTGATCTTTGCGATCCTTGTGCAAAAGCATATGATTTCAGGAATGACGATGGGAGCGGTCAAATAATAGTTTTTAAGGAGAGAAAGAATGCAGGTCCTCGAAAGAGACAAGAAATATCTGGTCCAGTGCTATACAACGGATGACCTTGTGTTTACGCATGCAGCAGGTGCGTATATGTACGATGAGAACGATAAGGCCTATCTTGATTTTTCCGGCCAGTTCTCATCGGACAGCCTCGGGCACGCCAACGCGGAGATGATCAGTGCGCTGACGGACCAGCTTGGAAAGATCACGAATGTCACGTCGTGCTTTGCGACTGAAGAGAGAGCCGCGCTGGCAGAGAAGATGATAGAGATCACCCCTGACGGCTTAGACAAGGTGATGTTCGGATGCACCGGATCCGATGCAAATGAATTTGCTCTGAAAGCGGCGAAGCTCTATCAGGGCGGAGGTAAGATCCTCTCGTTCAGGCGCGGTTTTCACGGATCGACTGCCGGTGCTGCAGCCGCGACAGGGAAAGCGGAGACCATTCAGGAAAACGCCGGGATATCTGAGCTGCTTCCGAACGGGTTTATCCATTCGGCGCCGCCGTACTGCTATCGCTGTGATTTCGGCAAAGAAGCCGGAAGCTGCGGTTGGCAGTGTCTGCAGTACCTGGAGCAGACAATCTTACAGGAGGGCGGCGAACAGGTGGCAGCTCTGATCACAGAGCCGATATTCGCGGCAGGAGGTGTGATCGTACCTCCCCCCGGGCTCCTGGCGGGCGTCAGAGAGATCTGTGATAAATATCATATCCTGCTGATCTTCGACGAAGTCGTGACGGGACTGGGCCAGACAGGAACGATGTTTGCCTGTGAATATGAGCATGTGGTTCCGGACATCCTTGTCACAGGAAAAGCTCTGACGAGCGGATATGTGCCCGGATCAGCCGTCGTGATGCGACGGGAGATCGCTGAGCCTCTGGATAGGATCATGCTGCATGGTCACACACATTCGTGCTATCCGCTGGCGTGTACAGCCGCGCTGAAAAACATAGAGATCATTCAGCGCGATCATCTGGTCGATAACAGTCGACGCGTCGGTCAGTATCTGCATGAACGGCTGGTGCAGCTGCATCAGGAATTCCCCGAGATCGGTGATGTCAGGGGCAGAGGGCTTCTTCAGGGCATCGAGCTCGAAGACATTCCCGGAGGTCCTGACAAATGGGAGCTTGGACAGCGCCTTTACGAGACAATGCTTGAGGGCGGTCTGATCACAGAACTTGAGAGCAGAAAGAATTTGGGCAATGTCGTCATTGTCCTGCATCCGGCGTTGATCATCACTGAAAGTGAAGCGGATCAGGCGGTTGAGATCATCAGAGAATCATTGATGAAGTGCCGACAATAGGTTAATATTGATTTAATTGGCATTTTTATCACAATCAGGAGGAAAGACCGTGACATCAATGAAAGAAATCACCGCCAAAGAGCAACTCAGCGTAACAGATATCCGCTATAACAACAAGGTCAATCTGTTTACGGATATCGTATCTTCCACAGGCATTACCCGCAATGATCTGGCCGTTAAAAACAATATCAGTTTCATGACGGCTAAAAACATCGTCGATGAATTGTTGGGGATGGATCTGATAGAAGAGCATCTGCTGAATTCTCCTGTCGGAAGAAAACCGACAGCGCTGCAGGTGAGTTCGCGTTACGGCAATGTCGTCTGTATGAATCTGTCGAGCGTCAATGAGATGCATTTTATCATTTACGACCTGAGGGGAGTCAGGCTCGCATCTGAAGTGTTTTCTTTCAAACCGCACGAGAAGACCATCAACGAGAAGATAGGCATGATGATCGAAGCCATCAAAACATGCCTGAACAATATATCAACAGAAACGATCGGCATCACCGCTTTGGTGCCCGGCATCTACTATGAGGATCAGGACATCCTGAGGTTTGCGGTGGACAGAGAACTGGATGATCTGCACATCAAAACTCTGCTGAAAGAAGCGTTTGATATCAAGAACATACAGATCGTACATGACACTCTGGCTTTTGCAAACTCCGAGTATGAACTGGACAATATTGGTTATTACAGTCAGTTTTATCTCTATTGCGGGGAAGGTGTCGGCGGATGTTTCACGAATTTTGACGGAACACCTGTTTTCGGAGAAAACCTGTTGGCGGGAGAGATCGGCAATATCATTCACTACCGGTCAAGCGACAACAAACCGGTCAGGTTGGAAACTCTGCTGTCAATCGCGGAAATGCGGCACAGACTGCCGGAGAAATACCATGATACAGGCTTTGATGAAGTCTTAAGGCTGCGTGAAAAAGATCCTGAGGTCGCGGAAGTCGTCGATGAAGCATTTAATGCCGTATCGGAGATGCTCTACAATGTCGTATGGCTGTTCAACCCGTCCAAGATAGTGGTGGACAGTTACTGCAAAGAATATGCCGATCTGATCGTCAAAAGCGCAGAGGCGTTTTTAAAGAATCATTTTGATGAGGAATCCCTGCACAGGACAAGGATCCTGGCAGCCAAAGGAGACGAGTACCACACGATGAAATGGTGCATGAAGTACACTCGTTTGTGCTGGATAGAGCAGATCATCTCGCCCGGGACCGAACTTTCGATGGTCCCCGAGAGGAAAGAAGGGATAAGTTGAATCGTACAATCATAGGCTTGGACATCGGCGGGACCAATCTTCGCATCGGTGCCGTCAATGATAACAAAGAAATAATCGTCAGCCGGATCATGGACAGCGATATCCTGTCGAAGGCAGAGCGTCCGCTTGAAAAGCTTTGCTCGATCATTCAGGCGTTTATCGATGAGAATCGTCTTGATGATGTCGGCGCAGTTTCGATCGGAGTGGCATCTTCGGTCGCCAACGACTTCGAGACAGTCATCTGCACGACGAATATGCGCAATGACCGCGGAGAACCGGTATTTGAACACACCAATGTTGCTGCTTTTTTGCGGGAGCAGCTCAGGATACCTGTCTACGTCAATAATGACACGAGCAACATCCTGTTTTGCGATGCTTACAGGAATAAACTGGAGGATCGCAGACTTGTCATCGGAATCTATATCGGGACCGGAGTCGGAGCTTCGGTTCTGATAGACGGGAAGCTCTTCAAAGGCGCCAACGGAGCGGCGCTGGATCTGGGACATGTCCCCTTCTACAAAGGAGAGGATCCATGCATATGTTCGAAGAAAGGATGCTGTGAGTGCTACGCCTCGGGATGGAAACTGGAGAGCCTTCTCGAAGAACACTATTCCGGAGAAAGCATCAAGCGGATCTTTCTGGATCACGGTGATGAGCCGCCACTTAAAGAGTTCGTCTATTCATGTTCGCACGTCTTTTCAGTCATGGCGACGATCTTTGATCCGAACGCGATCGTATACGGCGGAGGAGTGATAGACCTGGACGGTTTCCCGCGTGACAGATTCGAGGCATTGGTCAAGGAAAACACCGGATTAGATGTGATGAGTTATGGTTTTGATCTCATCTATTCGAGTCCGGATAATGAAAAAGGAATTATCGGTTCAGCAATATTTGCGGAGCAAATGTTGGATAAACAGGAGGCATAGGTTATGGCTAATATCTCTTTACGGCATATTTACAAGAAGTACCCAAACAATTTTGAGGCGGTCAAAGATTTCAATCTGGAGATCCGGGACAAGGAGTTCATCATTTTTGTCGGTCCTTCGGGCTGCGGAAAGTCAACGACGCTGCGCATGATCGCCGGTCTTGAGGAGATCACGGACGGAGAACTCTATATCGATGACGAGTTAGTCAATGACGTAGAGCCGAAAGACAGAGATATCGCCATGGTCTTTCAGAGCTACGCATTGTATCCGCATATGAACGTCTACGACAATATCGCCTTCGGCATGCGCTTCCGAAAAGAGCCGAAGGATGAGATCGACAGAAAGGTCAGAGAGGCGGCCAGGATCCTGGATCTGGAACCCTATCTGAAGACCAAGCCAAAGAACCTCTCCGGCGGACAGCGTCAGCGCGTCGCGATGGGCCGCGCGATCGTCCGCAATCCGAAGGTGTTCCTGATGGATGAACCGCTGTCCAATCTGGACGCCAAGCTGCGCGTACAGATGCGTGTGGAGATCGCAAATCTGCATAAGAGGCTCGGGGCCACGATCATTTACGTCACACACGACCAGGTCGAAGCCATGACGCTTGGCAGCCGGATCGTTGTCATGAAAGACGGTGTGATCCAGCAGATCGACTCCCCCGAGAATCTCTACACCAAGCCCTGCAATCAGTTTGTTGCCGGATTTATCGGTTCTCCGCAGATGAACTTCTGCGATGTGGAGATCGTAGAAAAGGGTGATAAGACATTTGCACAGATGGGAGAGATCGAACTGGCGATACCGGAGGGAAAGGCAAAGACATTAAAAGAAGCCGGTTACATCGGTAAGTCGGTCATCATGGGCATCCGTCCCGAGCATATCTACAATGAGCCGCGGGTCGTGGAAGACTTTAGTGACAGCCGTTTCGAGGCGGATATCGTTGTGTTTGAGATGCTGGGTGATGATGCACTCATGTACTGTGATGCCGGAAATACCCGGCTGACAGCAAAGACCGATCTTGATCATGCAGCCCGCGAGGGAGAGCATATCCCCTTTGCCGCTGACATGAACAAATCTCACTTTTTTGACAAGGAGACAGAGGAAACGATCACAAACTGACAGGTGATGATAACGGTCGTTATCAGAGAGCGGAGAGACTTCGCATGGATGTGAAGAGGGTTTTACAACTGACAGATCACACGTTGTTGCGAGTAGGCTGTACGGAGAAAGAGGTCGCGCAGGCTTGTGAGGATGCTGTGGCCTGTCACTGCGCGGCAGTCTGTGTCCCTCCCTGCTTTAATTCGTTCGCTAAAGAATGCATTGCAGGACGCGGCGTGAAAGTTTGTGCGGCTGTTGGGTTTCCGAACGGTTACAACACGACACAGATCAAAGTTGCCGAGACGGAAGATGCGATCGCCAACGGCGCGGACGAGATCGACATGGTCATCAACATGTCGTTTGTCAAAGACGGGGAGTGGGACAAGGTACGGGAGGAGATAGACCTGATACGCAAAGCCAGCGAAGGGCATATCCTCAAAGTGATCGTGGAGACCTGTCTGCTGACAGAGGAAGAGAAGATAAAACTCTGCAGGATCGTTACCGAGTGCGGAGCAGACTTTATCAAGACTTCAACCGGGTTTTCTTCAGGCGGAGCCACAGTCGCTGATGTGGTTCTGTTCAGGAAGCATATTGGCCCGGAAGTTCAGATCAAGGCAGCCGGCGGGATACATACGGTAGAAGAGGCTCAGGCAATGATAGACGCAGGTGCTTCCCGTATCGGCACAAGCAGTATTGTAAAAGCTGCTAAAGAAATAAAATAATTAACTAATAGATAACAGAAGAGTCTTTTCATACTGATTGACTCCTCCTTTTGGGCCCCGGGGATCTGCATCGATCCGCGGGGTTTTGTTATCGCCGGCGGGTGACATCCACCCTCAAATGCGATATAATTATTTAGAATACTGCGCCACTTAACAGGAGCTGATATATGAGCTATATAGCATTGTACAGAAAGTTCAGACCGGATGTCTTTGACGAGGTCAAGGGGCAGGACGCCATCGTTACGACCCTGCGCAATCAGGTGCGCACAGGGCGTACCGGGCATGCGTATCTGTTCTGCGGGACCCGGGGGACCGGCAAGACAACGCTTGCCAAGATCTTTGCCAAGGCGATCAACTGCGAGTCGCCTGTCGACGGCAATCCCTGCGGGAAATGTCCCAGCTGTCAGGCGATCGCTGCCGGCCAGTCGATGAATGTGATCGAGATCGATGCCGCCTCCAACAACGGCGTCGACAACATCCGTGAGATCCGCGAGGAAGTCACCTACCGTCCTACACAGGGGCGTTATAAGGTCTATATCATCGACGAGGTCCACATGCTCTCGACCAGCGCGTTCAACGCTCTGTTAAAGACGTTGGAAGAGCCGCCGGAGTACGTCGTCTTTATTCTGGCGACGACCGAGGCCAGATCGATCCTGCCGACGATCACTTCACGCTGCCAGCGCTATGATTTCAAGCGCATGACAGGCGAGGTGATGATCGCCCGGCTGAAAGAGCTGATGGAGCGAGAGGGAGCAGAAGGAGAGGATGCGGCACTCGAGTATATCGCCCGCAAGGCCGACGGTTCGATGCGTGATGCGATCAGTCTGCTGGATCAGTGTCTGACCTATTATCCTGGAGAAAGGCTCACCTATGATCATGTGCTCGAGATGATAGGAACAGTTGATACCGAGGTGTTTGAGCAGCTTTACCGGGCCGTGCTGGACTGCGATGCCGGCAGTGCGCTGACTGTCTTTGAGCAGGCACTCATGGAGGGCAGAGAAGCGACGCAGCTTCTGAACGACTTCGCCTGGTTCCTGCGCAATGTACTGCTCTGTGTCAATGTCGATGACCCGCGGGGGATCGTCGATCTGTCGACCGAGCAGACTGACAGAATAAAAAACTGGGCGGCAGACATCCCGCAGGAGAGGATCATCTCTGCGATCAATACTCTCTCTGAGGCTCAAGCGCAGATCCGTCTGACCTCACAGAAGAAAGTGCTTGTGGAGATGACGCTGATCAAGCTCTGCACCCCGGCTATGAGCCTGGGAGAGGGGGACGCGGCAGACAGGATCGCAGCACTTGAGGCGGCGGTGGCAGCAGGAGCTGTAGTCGGACCGGCGTCAAAACCTGAGCGTGTGAAGACAGAAGCTCCGGTCAAACCGAAATCTGCCAACCAGAAAGTGACAGTCAAAACAAAGCCGGAAGAAAAACCGGCTGCTCCGGCAAGCGACGGCTTTGTGCCGGCTGATGAGGAGACGGTCTCCTTTACGGAAGAAGCGGATAATAATTACGTGGCTGACACAAGCCAGGATACTGAGGCAAACTCATTGGGCGGTTCTCCTGCTGAGCGTGTCATAGCGATGATGCCGCAGATCCGTCAGGGAGCGGGGATCATGCTCAGGCAGTATCTGAAAGAGGAACGCTTTCGTCCGCACGTGGATGAAAAAGGCGCGCTGGTCTTCGAGACAGAAGATCCCATGAATTATAACTGGCTGTCCGCTGACGATCACCGGCGTGAGCTGGAAGAGCTGATCAGCAGACAGATCGGTGAGCGGGTGCCGTTTCAGATCAAGCAGATCAAGAGGGCACCGGTAAAACAAGAATCGCTTGAAGACGCGTTGAAACAGATCAAGATGGAAATAATCAAGGAGGAAGACTGATGGGTAAACGCGGTGGTTATCCGGGCGGCATGCCGTCCAACATGAATATGAACAACCTGATGAAACAGGCGCAGAAGATGCAGAAGCAGATGGAGGAGACGGCCAGAGAACTCGAGACCAAGGAGTACAAGGCGACTGCCGGCGGCGGAGCTATCGAAGTGACCGTGTCCGGTAAGCATCGTCTCAAGGAAGTCACGCTGGCCGAAGAGATCGTCGATCCCGACGATATCGAGATGCTGCAGGATCTGATCATCGCGGCGGCCAATGAAGCGCTGGAAGCGGCTGATCAGGATTCGACCTCCGCTTTCTCCGGGCTGGCCGGAGGCCTGGGCGGTTCTCTGCCGTTTTAAATAAGGGGAAGTATGGAACACTATTCTCACCAAATGGAACAGCTGATCGCCGAGCTGGGCAAGCTTCCCGGTATCGGCGTCAAGAGCGCGCAGAGACTGGCCTTTCACCTGATAGCGATGGACCCGGAGGATGTGCATCACCTCGCGGAGACGATGGTCTCTGCGCGGGATACGATCCGCTACTGTAAGCAGTGCTATACACTGACTGATCAGGAGCTCTGCGGTGTCTGTTCCGACCCGGAGAGAGACCAGAAGACGATCATGGTGGTCGAGACGACGAGAGATATGCTCGCCTATGAGAAGACCGGTAAATATACCGGCGTCTACCATGTGCTTCACGGCGCGATCTCTCCGATGTCGGGCATCGGACCGGACGATATACGCCTGAAGGAGTTGATCGAGCGCCTTCGCGGTGACGTTGACGAAGTCATCATCGCGACGAATTCAAGCCTTGAGGGAGAGACGACGGCCATGTATATCAGCAAGCTGATCAAGCCGACGGGGATCAAGGTGACGCGCATCGCGAGCGGTGTTCCTGTCGGCGGAGATCTGGAGTATACGGACGAAGTGACTTTGCTGCGGGCTTTGAACGGCCGCGTGGAACTGTAGGTCATGGCCGGGATCAGAGAACACAAAACCGATCTCAGACAGAAGATGAGACAGGAGAGCATCGAGGATCTGCAGGACGAGTATGAGATCCTCGACCGGATAGACGAGGATTATGAGAGAAAGCTGTCTCACCGGCGCCGCCGCATTGTGATCACCGTAGCGATCATCGCCCTGCTATTGGCGGCGGTCCTTATCGTCATGATCTTTCAGACCTACGATTCGGTGCAGGTACTCAGAAACCATGACTTATCTGACGCCGGCAACAACGGTTATGAATCCTTCGCGGGGGATATCCTCAAATACAACTGTGACGGTGTTTCCCTGATGAACGCAAACGGGGAGGATAAATGGAATCAGGCTGTTCAGATCCAGCAGCCGGCGGCGGTCGTAAACGGAGATTACGCGGTCGTAGCTGACGTGACCGGGACAGACGTTTATATATTTGACGAGAAGGGACTCTGCGGTCAGGCCAGCTGCTCCAAACCGATCGAGAAGGCGAGTGTCTCTGCCGGAGGTATTGCTACGGTCATTCAGGAAAACGGGGCCACGCCTGTCGTATCCTGTTTCAATGACGCGGGAGAACTGCTTCTGGAGCATCAGGCGGCTCTTCATGAGACCGGCTATCCGATCGCTGCGGCCGTCTCTGATGATGGCGAAGTACTGGCGGTCTCATATATGAAGATCTCGCAGCAGGGAGTCGGCGGTCAGGTCATCTACTATGACCTCAAGACAAAGGATAAGGACAAAAAGCTGTTCACCAAAGAGACGGATCAGGAAGCCGTCGGAGAGATCTGGTTCATGGGCGATACTTCCGTGGTGATCGGTGAGACAGGATGTCTGGTATATAAAGGGATCAAAAAACCGGAGCTGAAAAAGGAACTCAGCTTTGAAGGTGAGATCGAAAAAGTCTTCCACGACGACCGGTATTTCGGTTTCGTCACCCGCGAACAGAGCGGCAGCAGAAAGCTGACGGTCTGCGGACGCAGCGGATCTGTGAAGCTGGAAAAGACGATGCCGGGGAGTTTTGAGAAAGTAAGCTTTACGGATAATCAGATCATCCTCTACAGCGGGCAGACCTGCAGTATCTACACTTTGAAAGGGATCCACCGCTTTGACGGTCAGCTTCAGGATCACGCGCTGTTTATGGCGCCGTTAAAGGGACTCAACCGCTACGCGGTGGTGACAAATGACGGGATCACTACAGTCCATTTGACAAAATAGGGGAGAGGGGAGCAGATGAACTGGATGTGCGCTGCGGTGGCAGCCCTATTGATCATAAGCACAGTGCTGGGGGCGCGCAAGGGTCTGCTGAGACAGGCTTTGACGCTGTTCGGCGCACTGATCTGTCTGTGGCTGGTCTCGCTCCTTCTGCCTTATTCCCAGGAGTTTATCCGGGATCACACTGCGGTGGAACAAAGTGTCTCCGATCGGGTGGACGGGATGTTTGCGGATAAGGAGAGACAGGAGACATCAGATCTGACTGACGGACAGAAAGCCGAGTACACAAAGAGGATCGACTCATCCAAGGAAGCTCAGAACGATCTGATCAACACTTCGGATCTGCCGGGTTTTCTGAAAAACAGGCTGATCGAGAATAATAACAAAGAGATATACAGCAACCTCGGAGTTCAGCATTTCGTTGACTATGTCAAAGGGTATCTGACCGATCTGGTAGTCAAGATCCTGGCCTATGTGCTCTCGTTCATACTGGCGTTTGTCATTTACAGGATCGTGCTGTTTGCGGCTCATATCGTGGATCACCTGCCGCTAGCGCGCGGACTCAACAAGGCGCTGGGAGGGATGCTTGGACTTGCGATGGGGCTGATCATAATAGGACTGTTCTTTGCACTGCTGGTGCCGTTATACGCGACAGATCTCGGCAAAGCGTGCTTTGAGGCAATAGAAGATAATTCGGTATTGACCTATTTATATCAACACAATCCGATCATGGCTGTCGTGACAGCATTTACCGGATAGAGGAGGAAATATGAAACGACACTTATTTACATCAGAGTCAGTGACTGAGGGACATCCGGACAAGATGTGCGATGCGATCTCTGACGCGATCCTGGATGAACTGAT
>OMSP01000053.1 GCA_900313775.1 uncultured Eubacteriales bacterium | reverse complement strand
CCTCCGGAATGAGGTGAAGATGCGAGGATATCGCGATAAAGCGCATCAAATACAGCTGTGATCTGCTGCGGATCCTGATCTGCCATCCGGCGGATATACTGCAGCAGCGGCTCCTCTTTCATATAGGGCATGATCAGTCTTGATCTCTTCTGTCCGGACTTCCCGTCGTACACCTCTTCAATCTTGGCAGGCACGGTATGAAGCCCGCGCTCAGCCAGCCGGTCAAGGTTGTCCACCGCCTGCTTCAGAGCTGCTTCCCCTTCCGGAAAACAAGCCTCTTTGACGACCGTGCCGTCGCTGCGGATAGCAGTCACGAAAGCATGCCCCGCTTCTCTGTCACAGGAGAGGACCGCGCCTGTTGTAACGATCTCCGTCTGATCGACGGATGCGATAAGCAGTACGGTATTCGCCATCTCACCCAGCAACCCGTTTTGTATCAACTCATCGTAGCTGTCGAACTCGCGCCGGGCGCAGGTATTGTCCGCACCGAACGGATCGTAGCAGATGATGCGGTCACGGATACTGTCTGCCGGCATCCACTGATCCGAACAAACCATTTGTGTGAATCCGAAGTCCGGCAGCGGATAATACCAGTGACAGTCTGTAAAACCGGCTGTTTTCACTGCAGACCTCACCTGATCCTTGCTGTGCAGACTGCTGCTGACACAGGCTTCACCTGTTCTTTTCACATACTCATCACATGCACCGCATTGATACTTGATGCCATAGCGGTTTCTGAATCCGATCAGCAGCAGACCGCCGTTGGCAAGCATCGTGCGCAAATGCGCGAAAAGTTCCTGTTCATCGCCGTCAAAACACTCAAGAAACTCGATGACCACGATAAGGTCGTAGACTCTGTCAGGCGTATAAGACATGATATCCGAGCAGATGACCTGCAGGTTTCCGGCTTTTTCATAACGATGCTCTGTCATTTCCGTGCAGTCCGGATCGCGGTCTACGGCATCGACCGCTGCCGCCCTTTCACACAGAAAACCTGTCAAAGCGCCGTAACCGCATCCCACCTCGAGGACAGCGGCATCCTCCGGGAAAGGAAACCAGCGCAAAGCAGCCTGCCTCAGCGGACTCTCACGGTAGAATCTCTCCCATATCTGTTCCGTTGTCATCTCTGTCAATTCAGCCATCGGTTGCTCCAGTCATCATAGTACCTTCGTTTCGAAAGATCTGACCTGTTCATCAGGTAAATACGGCAGATAAACTCAGCAGAAATACTCACTTCGATCAACGGCAATTGCCCTGCCGGGTATATCTGGGCGAACTGCCGTAAAAAGTCTCTGACGCCGCGGTGCACGACCGCCGTATCCTCCAGCTCATCCTTGGTCCTTATCTCGTTCGAGAATTCCGGAGTTCCATCCTCTGCATACCGGCGCAGCGAGGGCTCCGGCGACATCAGATAATACTCCATTTCCATATAGCGGTCCAGGAATGCTTTTTCCGCTGTGCTGTCTCCACTTAAGAAAGTTTTTCGTTTCTCAACAAGCGATATATTATCGTTTCTTCCGAAATAATATCCTCTTATATCAAACGATGATATTTCTTCAAGAATACGCTGTGTTGTACCTGCCGACAGAAAGTCAAAGAAGGCATATTCTGCTCCGCTTTGCAGCCCTTCACGCTCCCAGTAAGCCTGCTGACCGGCTCTGGCCTTGCGGGCTGATTCACAGATCTGTTCCATATTCGCGAGGATCAGTTCTTCTGCCGTGCTCCCACTGCTCTGCTGATCTTCATCAATCTCGTAAAAGCGGCTTAAAACCTCTCCGGCGCTCAGTTCTGAGGCCATACCGGTCACATAACCGATCATCTCCTTCCTGTCAGAGCAGGTCAGAAACGCCGCATGACGCGAAGTGTAATAATAAACCGCCTCGGGATCATCCCGGGTCTTCAGCAGATCGTACACTTCCCTGAATAAATAGCCGTCACGGGCCGCGAACAGCACTTTATCCGGCTTAACCTTGCGGATCTCTCTCAAAAACCAGTATGTCCAGCCGATGATTGCCGGCGCCACCGCACAGAACCCGTAATCGTACAGAGCCTGCTGCCTGCCGCCTCCTTTTTCTCCCGTCCGGCTGTATCTTTCGGCAAGTGTAATACCCAGGAGCAGCCTCCCGATCACACTTCCGGCCGCGTCACAGGATTCTCTCACACGCTCATCAGCATATGGCGCCGGTATGATCAAAGGTGTGTATCCAGCTCTTTTCGCAAAATATCCGTCTGACACACGGTCGTCACCGATATGCACGATCCGGCAGCCGCTTCCGAAACACTTCCTCTTGACGTCTGCAAACAGTCCCTCTGCCTTGGACAGACCGCACTCACAGGAAACCGCGATATCATCATATCCCCGAACGCCTTTTTCTTCAAGAAAAGAGTGTATCACTGACTTGGGCAGATACATATCGCTGACCAGCACGACCTTCTTGTCATTATTGACGGCATACTCAAGCAGATCTGCCATATCACGCCTCGGGACCAGTATCTTTCTCTCCTCTTCGATCTCCATCTGCATCAGCACTTCGGCTGCGTCCTTCCCCGGACACATGACTTCCGATACAGCTTTACAGATCTCAGCGAGCGTGCTGCAGTATGTCTGCGCTTCGCTTCGCGCCGCAATAAAGCGCTGCATTTCATCCCGGTCCTTCAGCAGTCCCTGATGATACGCTTCCAGCGCTGTCAGTCGGAAGACATCCTCCGGCGCACAGGTGCACCTCATCAGCAGCGTGTCAAAAACATCGAAAGTCACGCCGTCGCACCGGTCTATCATCTGTCTGATCTCATCGATCGAACACTCACTGTCCGTGCTTTCCTCCCGGGTTATGTCCTGACTGTCCATGTCAAAAGCAGTCAGACTTGCCCGGTCAAAGAACACCATCTTATAGCTGTCCAGCCCGCACAGTCTGGGTATAATGACATCCAGCAGTTCAGAGGCTCCTATGTGCAGGATCCTCTTCCCCGGATATGATTCCTTTATGTCCCGGAAGAATCTTTCTGTGTGTTCTCTGATATACAGTTTTTCAAAAAGACCTTCATCAAACCCTGATGCGTCAAAAGCCTCTTCATACCATCTGTGTGGATAGCAGTTTTCCTCGATGCCGATCAGCATGGTGCCCCGCGCTGCCAGCGCGTTCAGCAGCTGTACAAATACCGGACGCGTCGCTGCAGGGCGGTCATGAAACATATCTCTCACCAGAATCGTGTCGAGCAGTGCAAAGGAGACAATATCATATTCTTCGGTCAGTTCTTCCCACCCCTGAAGATCCTGATATCTTTGGGCATCTATCTCATCGTGCAGCTGTATCTGATCGTGCCCGTACAGATCCATCAGAACAACACCTTTTCTGCGGCAGTCCTGATTGATGCGCTGATAGATCATTTCAGCCGAAAACATCTGCGCTGCGATCAGGATAATATCAGGATCCTGCGCCAGCGCTTCTTCCAGCGTGCAGACAGGTTTGCCCCAAAGGCGGTTTTTACCGCTGCCTTCAGCCGCGTCGGTTTCCGGTACAATGATCGCATTAAAATCATAAATATCATCAAAATGCCGGATGACCGCCTCAGTATTCTTCCCTGCGCCGTAGAGAAAGATCCTCTTCCCCCGAACCGAGGAGAAATTGTGATCAAAATGTTCAATTCGATAATCAAGCTCACTCATGGTTTATAACGGCAAAGGAAAATGATAGCTCATCACATCGGTTTTGTATGTATAGCATTTCCGGCACGGTCCCTCGAAAATATCATTATTCTTCCCTTTCAACAAAGCAATGACTGCCGCTCTGTAATCAGGCTGATTGAACAACTCCTTAAGCGGTGTGTCAAACACGTTCATACGCCAATCGTCAAGATAGACATTGCAGCATCCTAATACCCGTCCGTCCCAATTGATCTGCGGCATGATCAGCATCTGCGCACACATGATCTCACTGCCGTATACATGTTCCTCGTTTGTTTCATATTCCAGCTGATCAAGTGCTTTGAGACCTGTCAGTTTTGCCAAACGCTCGGGATCCCTGGCTTGAAAGCTGCCCCGCCAGTCGGGCTTGAAGTATATCAGCATATCAAGCTCTCCGGCCTTTTGTATGGCATCTTCCACTTCATCCTGATTGTGCTCCATCAGGATATATTGCCAACGCAGTTCCGGATACTTCGTCTGGTATTTCTCCTTGTACTTATTGATCTTCCTAATATTTTCAAAGACCTTTTCAATGTCGCCGCCCCTGCGGTACCGGCTGTAAGTCTCCTGTGTAGCACCATCGATAGAGACTGTGATATCATCGGTTCCGGCCCTAACCAATGCTTCAAGCACGCGATCGGGCGCATGATTGAGGTTCACGCCGTTCCACAATTGCGGGCGTATTTGGTGCTCGCGCAGCAGTTCAACGATCTCGTACATTTCCGGATTGCAGAACGGTTCCCCGCTGTTGGAAAGTTCGATCTCTTTTAAACCGGGATTGGCCTCGACCAGCTGTCTCATATGTTCCAGAGTCATGACTCCCGCGCCCATCGTACCGTAATTTCCCGTGCGCATATAACAGCCCGGGCAGTTCAACTGGCAGAGAGTCGAAATATCGGTCCTTATGACAGCCGGGTAGTACACCACCCTTTCCCATCGCTCAAGATAGGCGGCAAGCATCTGTGATAATGTTGTGATCCCTGCAGGCTGGCATCCGTGTTCTTCGGCCTCAGCCATCATATCTTCATAGCTTAAGCTGTCATCTTCTTCATAGGCAACAGCCAGTTTATGCTTGCTGACGTCCCCCCAATCTGCCTTATCAGGAGCGTAAACAGGAATACCGCAGTATTCTTTGTGCGGCCAGCTGCCATCCACCACTCCTTTGACCATCTCTCTGAATCCCGGAAATGCGTACAGGACGATCCGGCAGCGCCAGCCGAGTCCTCTGAGGTAAAACCTTTCTTTCGCAGAATCAGAGGGCTCCCGGATGACCGGAGCTTCCTCCTTCCAATGACCGAGCTCTTCTCTGTTGTCAAGCAAAAACTTGATTTCAAACGGAACATCGATCGTGGGTTCTATCCTGATCTTGCGCTTGTTGAGCTCTTTTTTGATTGAATCACTGTAATAGATGCTCGCAATGATCAGGGCTTCCGGATGAATCTGCGATATGTCATCCACATTGAAGACCCGGCATCCTTCATAGATAAGACCTGTTGATTTGTCTGTATGAAGAAAGACTATCTTCGCTGTTTTGTCAGCTGCAAATCTCTCCAGCCAGGATACAAGACAGCGGCTCACCTTGCCGGTGCCGTAGATGCCGATCGTCTTTTCTTCATAGAGCATGGGGCAACAGTGACGGATGCAACGCTGAATCATCTCCTTCCAGCCTGCTGCCGTCTCTTTCTCCTGCCAATTCCTCACAGCACCGAGAATCCTTTCTGCCGCTGCGAGATGGACCATCATCATGGAACTGAAAGGGCCGCTTGCATCTGTCAGCTGCTCAAGATGATCGCAGAAGCCGCCCAGCTCCGACCTGTACCGTTTGTCAGATTGCTCAACACCGGTCAACTGATCGAAACGGCAGATGTTGAGCCGCAGCACATCTCGGATCATCCGCTTTTTTACTGTATCTGTGTATTTATGATATATGCCACAAAGCACGTCATGGATATGAAAACAGGATCTCAAATGATCCACTGTGAAGCCCGACAAGATCGTCGAATTTCTTCGCCAGCAGTGCCTGTGCAGCTTTTCCGGCAGATACATCATCCGCTCCGCATCCATATACAGGCGCAGCGTCCAGTCGTTGTCCTCGTAAAAGATCCCTTCTTCAAACCGGAGCCTCAGCGCCGTATCCCGACGGATATAGTGCAGCCAGCATACGAAAGGAATCGCCCAGTCGTTATAGTAAGAAGACCAGAACTCAGGCCCGGTGTAAAGCCGCTGCTCCACCCCGAGAGAACTCCGGTCAAAGGTATCGTCCGGGATCTCTAAGCCCCGGTCAGATTCATCATAAAGAAAGTTTTTCGAGTCAAATGTCACAAAATCGAGATCATTTTCCTGACATATCCCATAACATGTCTCACACAGTTCCGACGCGATCCGGTCGTCTGAGTCGAGGAAATAGACATACTCACCTTTGGCGGCTGCAAGTCCTTTGTTTCTTGCTGCCCCCTGCCGGGCATGCTCCTGAGTGATCACCCGGATATTCGGATACCGGCTCGCATACTGATTCATCAGCTCCACGCTGCCGTCAGTCGATCCGTCGTCGATCAGGATGATCTCAAGCTCTTTTTGGGTCTGTGCCAATACACTGTCGACACAGCGATGCAGATAAGGCGCGGCATTATACACCGGAATAATGACGGAGGTCTTAATCATGCCGCCTCACCTTCCGATCTTCTCCCGCGCCGAAACGAATGAATTCGAGCTTGTGCGCGTTCTGTCCGGCTATGACCACATCAAACAATTCCTGTGAGGCCTCGCCTGTGATCCTTGCCGGCTG
>OMSP01000118.1 GCA_900313775.1 uncultured Eubacteriales bacterium | reverse complement strand
GCCGCTCCCAGAACCATCGTTTCCAGACGGCTGATCATATCTCTGGGCGAGTTAGCGTGACCTGTTGAAAGGGAGCCGTCATGTCCCGTGTTCATCGCCTGCAGCATATCCAGCGCCTCTCCGGCACGGACCTCACCGACAATGATACGGTCCGGACGCATGCGCAGCGCAGTCTTGATCAGATCACGAATCGGAATAGCTCCCGTTCCTTCCATATTGTCCTGACGTGCCTCCAGGCGCACCAGGTTCGGGAGATGGCGAAGCTGTAATTCAGCATTATCTTCGATCGTGATGATCCTTTCTTCCTCCGGGATAAACTCTGAAAGCGCATTGAGGAACGTCGTCTTGCCTGATCCGGTGCCCCCACTGATGAAGATGTTGTATTTTGCCCTGACCATTTTCTTCAGAAATTCTGCCGAATCTTCATCAATAGACTCCCGGCGAACCAGTTCCTCCATAGTGATCGGATGCTTGGGAAACTTACGGATCGTCACAATTGGGCCGTTTAATGCCACAGGGCCGAGGACCACATTTACTCTCGAACCATCCTCAAGCCGCGCGTCTGCTATCGGCGTACGCTCATTGGCGGTGCGGTTGACAGAACTGACTATCTGCTGAATCACATCTTCCAGTTTCTTCTTTGACGAAAATCGCCTGGCCCACGGGTAGAGCGTTCCTTCCATTTCAATAAAAATGGACTCCGATCCGTTTACCATGATTTCAGTAATCTCGTCGTTCTCTATCAATTCCTGCAGGACATCATAACGACGGAGACTGTTGAAGATTTCTATGCCGTATCGCACGCGCTGAGGGTAAGGAATGAACCTCGAACCGGAAGCTTCAGAAACTGCCCGGGCGATAATTTCGATCAGAGCTTCTTCTCCCAGCTCTTCTTCCTCATCAATGAGCGCTATCACCTGCTCTTTGATCTCTTCTAGTCGATTCACCTGCTTCTCCTTCTGCCTGAATGGCCCGCACACAGCTGTCGGCAAGAATACTGATATCTCTGTTCATCGTTACTTTTCTGATTTTTCGTATCAGCTCCGAGTCACCGACTGCTTTCAGTTCGCGTGAAAAAGAAGCAATCTTTGCCGCTGCAAATTCGTCATCCGACACCGGCATATAGATTATGCTGCATTGTTTAAGGAGGTCGCGATATCCCCTGACGCTTTCCCCAAGATCAAGCAATACATAGCCGTAAGGAGCTTCCCTTTTGAGCATCTGAATCATTCTGATCCAAGTATGTTCCTCAATTGCCTCCAGATCATCGCGCAGAGGAACCGGTCTCAGATAATCCAGCTCTCCTCTTTGAGATGCCATTGACTTAAGCCTTAATCCTCCGTTTGGCGTATCCTGATCAAGAAAATAGAGATACTGATCCAACGTCGCACTGTCATTTTCCGGAAAATGTCCGCCGATGGAATAAGCGCAGAGATTGAGATACACAGTACCGTCACCTGCTGCCAGCCGCGAACCTATTGCCAATGCTAACGTGGTCTGCCCGACTCTCTTGACCGGCGAATAGAAACCTATGATCTTTACGTTCTCCCGTCCGTGTTTATGGAAGGACAGTCCGGCATCGTCCAAACTGTTTTCAGTCACTGCCGACAGGATTTCCCGACCGGAGCTATACTTAAAAATAGCGATCTCACCCTCCTTGAGATCAGTGTGTGTATCCTCTGTCAGAACAAACCGTTTTCTCCCCGATAGCCTGTCACGCTCCTCTCTTGTAAAACTGTCATCCATCAGCAGATAGTCCGGTTTCAATGTCTCCGCGAGCTGGCTGCCTGTCATGGGATCCGCGCAATAATGGACGCGGAAACAAAACTCTTTTTGACCGGCAATGTACTCGGCAAGCCGCTTGGCGTACTCCTTTTCTTCGGCGCAGATCAACAGTTGTCTTGGCATCTTCGTTCTCCTTTCTGCATGTGGTGCTCTGTATTCTAAACAAAAAAACGGTCGAAAAACAGTCGATTTTTATCGACATTTTTCGACACTTTTCATCATCTATTATTAACCCTCCTTCCATAATTGGCAGGAGGGTTTATTCTCGCTTAAAAGCTTAAATTAATGACATAGCCTAAATGGGGGTTCTTTCTTATATTGTCATTATTACAATTTATCGCTCATCTTCACCGTTATCCTTGACGATTCATAATGATAGAACTGGTCGCTGGTGAATGACCGTCCCCGGGAGTTGGGTTTTTCTATGTTTTTCCAGAAAACACCAACCTTTTTCAGTATTATTATATAAAAAGAGGAAATGGAGTTGGTTGTTTTTCTCTAAATACTAAAAACACCAACCTTTTCATGCTGAAAACGCGTTAGGGGTTGGTGTTTTTGATGATTATGGCAAATACACCCAACTCTTTCATCTGACACATGTGAAAAACGGTCAAAAAGGTTGGTGTTTTTGACAGTTTTGATAAATACACCCACCTTATCTGTGTCAATTCCCCAAAAAAGCTGAGCACATGAAAAGGCCGCCCGATTGGGCGGCCCGCTTTGTCTTTTGTTCAGATATCCATTTATAATTCCAGACTCACCGTTCTCCCCGACGGTTCATACTGGCGGAATTTGACTCCTGCTGCTGAGAGCATCTTTTTTGAGGCCTGAACACCCGTCGTATCCGCGTATTTGTCGCAGCCGTAGACCAGCTCCTTGATCCCGCACTGGATGATCGCCTTGGCGCATTCATTGCAGGGGAAGAGCGTCACATACATCCGCGCGCCCTTGAGGCTGCCGCCGGAGTAGTTGAGGATCGCATTGAGCTCACTGTGAGTGGAGTAGAGGTATTTATTATCCAACGGACCTTCTCCTTCGCGCGCCCAGGGAAAATCATCGTCCGAGCAGCCGGTCGGGAATCCGTTGTATCCCATGGAGAGGATCTTGTTCTCGTCGCTGACGATGCAGCAGCCGACCTGCGTCATCGGATCCTTGGAGCGCTGTGCCGACAATTCGGCGATCCCCATGAAGTATTCATCCCAGGTGATATAATCCTGTCTTTTGTCGCTCATCTTCTCCTCCTATTTCGTACCCCACATCCGGTCCGCGGCATCACCGAGTCCCGGTCTGACATAACCGCTCTCGCTGATTCCCTTATCGATAGAGGCGATATACAGATCCACATCGGGATGGTCTTTCTGCAGACGGTCGACGCCCGCCGGCGCGATGCACAGGCACATGAGCTTGATGTGCCGGATCCCCTTTTCCTTGAGCAGATCGATCGCAGCGGAAGCAGTCCGCCCCGAACCGATCATCGCATCGAGCAGGATCACATCTCGCTCCGCGCAGTCCACCGGGAGCTTACAGTAATACTCGATCGGCTCTTCCAGCTCGGGATCGCGGTAAATACCGATATGACCGACTTTGACGCTCGGAACGAGCTTGATGATACCCTCTACCATGCCGAGCCCGGATCGCAGTACCGGCACCACGGCCAGTTCCTTGCCCTTGATGATCTCCCCGGTCGTCACTTCGAGCGGCGTCTCCACCTGCGTGTCCTGCAGGCGCAGATCTCTGGTTGCCTCATAGCACATCAGCATGGCGATCTCCGCAGTCAGCCGGCGGAAATCCTTTGATCCGGTATCTTTTTTGCGCAGGATAGTGAGTTTATGTTGGATCAGCGGATGATCTATCTCCACGACTCTGGACATGGTCTTTTCCTCCCTCACTCAGTTTCTGTCTGATTCTCTGCCTTCTCCAGACGGTTCATCAGCGCATATCCGATCCCTTCCGGGTTAAAACATTCGCTGTAAATGACATCGACCCCCGCGCGATCAAATGCGCGCAGGCAGGAATACAAACGATGCGCCATCTCCTCCGGCTTTCTCTCCGAGCCGAGCACCTGCACACAGTCCGCACGATAAAAAGGAGCGTTTTCGGTGCAGGTCAGAACACCGGTCTTCAGACCTTTTTGCTTGTCTTCATCGCAAGCCATCTGTATCTGGTCCACGACAACGGCGCCGTTGCAGAGATGTAACGGCGCTTTCGGCGCGTAATGCCGGTATTTCATGCCGGGAGCCCGAGCCTCGTCATCTGCGCCTGAAGCGTGCTGTACAACAGCAGGTATGATCTCCCGTATCTGATCGACCGTAACTGCTCCCGGCCGCAGGATCTCGGGCGGCTCGCAGGTCATGTCAATGATCGTCGATTCCAATCCTACCACAGTCTCTCCATCGTCAAGGACGATGTCCACCCGTCCGTCCAGGTCTTCCATGACATCCGTCCCGTTTGTCGGGGACGGACGACCGGAGACATTGGCGCTCGGCGCGGCAACGAATCCGCCGGCTGCCGCTATCAGCGCCTGCGCACAGGTGTTTGACGGAAATCTCACCGCTACGGTGTCGCGCCCGCCTGTCGTCTCCTTCGGAAGATTCTCGCATTTGCGAAAAATCATGGTCAAAGGTCCCGGCCAAAAACGCTCAGCCAGCTGCCGGGCCTGATCCGGAACATCGCAGGCTACTTCATCCAGAGATGCAATATCAGCGATATGCACGATCAGCGGATTGTCAGACGGACGTCCCTTGGCGGCATAGATCTTTTGCGCTGCTTCCGCATTGAACGCATCCGCCCCCAATCCGTAGACTGTTTCCGTAGGAAAGGCGACCAGACCGCCGTCCTGGATAACTGCGCCGGCGCGCCGGATGGCGTCCGCGTCGGCGCGTTCATCTGTAATTCTCAAATACTCTGTGTTCATTGCATTTATTTTATCACAAAACAACCCCTCCGGTATAGAGCCGGAGGGGCCTTTCCCTTGTCAGATCCGACAGGAATAAATTTTTTTATAAAATATTACAAAAGCATTGATATGTCAATATCTCCCTGCTATAATGCATACAGATGGATGGTTTTATAATCGTTCATCACCCCTCATGTTAGGTTCCTTGATGCCCCCATCGGGGAATCTACACTTTATTCTCATTCCTTTAGTATCTATAGTATCGGGAAGAAAGACGGTCTTGCGACTGTCTTTTTTCCTGTCTACAGGGAAGTCTTTCTCTCCACAAACCACCGGTCTACTTCATAAAAAAGATAGCTCGTCTGTCCGCAGATCCGACAGGCATAGCGTATCCCGACTCCGCCGGCCTTACGGCTCGCACAGCGCTGCACATTCAGTACGCGGTCGACCTCATAGCGATGCCCGTCTTCCCAGATGACAGCAGAGGGAGTGAGCTCTCCCTCTTTTGTGAAATGAGCGTCCACATCTATATAGACCTTCGCGGGATTGTCTTTTAGAGCCTCCCTGTCCCACTCCGGATGACTGATCTTCTTGTCCTCATACTCCATAACTGTTCCCCCTTACTCACATGCTTTTTCGGCTTCAGAAATAACTGACCGGATGAACTACATTGTCTCTCCGGGCATCCAGCTGCATTAATTGTCTGTCCTGATACATAAAGGCCCTCTGCACTGCAAAATACCCGAACCGGCGGCGGATATCATCCACCGCCGCATCGAGCCGCTCTTTTTTCTCCGGATCATCGAACAGCTCCCGTTGGATGGGCGCGTCAGCTGTCACCAGATCCGCACCGCGCAGACCCAGACTCCGGATCGGATGATCCCAGTCATAGTTTCTGCGAAAGAGCGTCATGGCCGCCTGCATGATCTCGTCGGTGATGTCCGTCGGGCGCCGGACCTTGACCTGTCTGGAGAAGTGGTACAGGCCATTGTCCCTCACGCCGATAGCCACCGTGCGGCATTTGAAACCGTGCTTGCGCAGTCTGGCGGACACGCTCTCCGCGAGCGCCATGAAAATGATCCTCACATCCTGCTCGTTCTCGAGATCCCGCGGCGTGGTCGTCCCGTTACCGATCGACTTGATCGGGGCATGATAGTCCTGTGCGCAGACGGGAGACATATCCCCGCCGTTTGCAAAAGAGTGGATCACCAGCCCCATCTTCCCGAGATGCCGCTCCAATATATGCGGATCGCACCGGGCGATATCCCCGATCGTATGAATACCGATCTTCGCGAGCTTGGGCGCTGTACGGCGGCCGACCATCAGGAGATCTCCGGCAGGCTTCTTCCAGACGATCTCACGGTAGTTGTCCCTGTCGATCATGGTCACCGCGTCCGGCTTTCTGTAATCAGAGCCGAATTTGGCGAAGATCTTGTTCCAGGAAACGCCGATACTGATGGTTATCCCCAGTTCCTGCCTGATCCGTGCGCGGAGCTCCTCCGCAAGTTCCCGACCGGCGGCAAGGCCTACCTCCTTGCCGCGCATGGCGAGCGCATGCGTCACATCCAGCCACGCCTCATCGCAGCCGAAGGGCTCGATCCGGTCGGTATACTCTCCGTAGATCTCGCGGGTCATCGCCGAAAAGCGCAGGTACAAATCCATCCGGGGAGGGAGAAAGATTATGTCCGGGCAGGCTTCACGCGCCTGCCAGAGCGCCATAGCTGTCTTGACGCCCCTGCGCTTGGCGATATAGTTGGCCGTGAGCACGATACCGTGCCGCGCCCCGGGGTCCCCGCCTACGGCGAGAGGGCGCCCGGCCAGTTCGGGGTGATGGAGCATCTCCACGCTTGCATAGAAGCAGTTGCAATCACTGTGCAGGATAACACGGTCCATAAAACTCAGTCTTCCATATACTCCCGGTAATCCGATTCGCTTGCAAACAACCGGTAGCGGCCGTCTACCAGACCCATATAACCTTCATCGACAAAATATCCTTTCATAGCCTGCCTCCTTCAGGTGTTTTCCTCTTGTCGATTACAGTATAAAAAAGGAGGTGTGCATTGGTTTGCACACCTCCCTGTTCTGCTTTATAACATTTCTATGCAGATCGGAGCGTCTTGATCTGATTCAGATCATCTTTATTTTTTTCTCGAATATTACGAATATCAATGTCATTCTGCATGTTCAGAAAATATTTCTCTGTTAATCCAAAGTAAATACCTAAGCGAATAGAAGTATCCGCAGATATCTTTCTCCTGTCATGAAGAATATCCTGTATTCTGGAAACCGGTACATGAATATCCCGTGCCAGTTTATATGCAGAGATATTCATTGGCTCCATAAACTCTTCATACAGGATCTCGCTTATTTTTGGTGTTTCGATATGTTCTCCCATCCTGACCCTCTTTTCCTTACCGATGATAGTCTACGATTTCTACTTGTTCGAATCCGCTGTCGGTATAAATGAAGCAAATGCGGTATTGGTCGTTAATTCTGATGCTGTACTGCCCCTTCCGTCTTCCCGACAAAGCTTCCAGTCTGTTTGCAGGCGGCACTGCTAAATCCTCAAGTGTTTCAGCATTATCAATCATAATCAGCTTTCTCAAAGCAACTTTCTGAATTGCCTGCGGCAGTTTTCGTGAAAACAATTGATTGTAAATGCGAGCTGTTTCTTTATCAGCAAAACTTCTGATCATGACCATATTATACCTGTTATACATGTACATGTCAATCAGGTATTCTTGGTCGTTTATTATTCCGATAAATGATTTGCAAAAGACAGTGCCGAAAAATATACTTGTCTTATGAAGCTGTTTGAATCATACCCGACACTTTCAGATGATGCCGTCATACTCGACAGGATCACGGAGGCGGATATCCCGGCATTGGAAACGCTCACGGCAGATGAGCGGGTCCGGGCAACGCTGCCGACCTTTCTCTATGAGCAAAAATACGAGGACAAGCACCAGATGCTCGCCCGCATGGATGAGGAATGCCTGCTGACCGGACAGTCCATCCTGCTGGCCGTACGCCCTCAGACACCTGAGCGCCCGCTGATCGGTATCGCTGAGATCTATAATTACGAAGAGGAAAAGCAGAAGGCTTCCGTCGGTTACCGCGGTCTGCAGGATTCATGGGGGAAGGGCGTCGCCACCCACGTGCTCGTGCTCCTGAGGGACTATCTGCTGAAAGACATGGGATTAAAGACCGTGACTTCCCATGTGCTCAAAGAAAACACCGCCTCCGCGCGCGTGATGGAAAAGGGCGGGTTTGTCAATAAATACCCTGATCTGTGGGAAGACTGGGGCCG
>OMSP01000269.1 GCA_900313775.1 uncultured Eubacteriales bacterium | reverse complement strand
GGCATTCTGATCATGGTTGTCGGCTTTGTCTTTATGGCAGTTGGTCAGGCCGTTTATATGAAGAGTGAACAGGGCTGCGGTCCCAGAGATGCGCTTCTGGTCGGTCTCGGCAAGCGCATGCCGAAGGTCCCGATCGGATTCGTGGAAGTCATTCTCTGGGGAGCGGTGACTCTGCTCGGATGGCTGTTGGGGGGACCTGTCGGCATCGGTACCGTGATCGGAGCATTCGGCGCGGGGATCGTGATGCAGATCGTCTATTCGATCATTCATTTCGAGCCGCGCGACCTGAAGCACAGAGATGTGATCGAAGTGTGCAGGATACTCCGGTCGGGTCATGAAAACTGATGCATGCAATTGTTCAAATATGGTAAAATTGTGGAGATGAACAAGGATACTCAGACAACTTCACAGGACAGCAGGATCATACGCAACGCCTTTTATATTCAGTTTGTGGCCTATCTGCTGGCGATTTTTCCGACCGCATTTGTCGAAGTCTTCGACGGTATCATCATCGGTCAGTATCTCGGCGTGGATTCGGTCGCGGCCTTCGGTATCGTCAGCCCTCTGATCGCCGTGTACGCGATGAGCGGTGCCGTCATCTCTGCCGGTGCCCGCAAGCGCTATATCCGTCATATCGGACAGGGCAACACGGAGAAGGCGCAGGCCGTCTTTTCTTTGTCCTGTGTGCTGGCTGTCGGCATTGCGGTATTCGCGATGCTGATGATCATCGTTTTCTCCACGCCGATCACAAGGTTGCTCGGTGCAAAAGGCAGTGCCGCTGATTTGCTGCCGAAAGCAAGATCCTATCTGATCGGCGTCACGATCGGTCTGCCCGCGCGCAATCTGATGTGGGTGCTGTGGATACTCATGGCGGTGGACAGCGACAGGAATCTCCCGATCATATCTTCTGTTGTCATGGCGGTATCCAACATACTTCTGGATCTGTTTGTGGTAAAGATTCTCCACGGACACACCTTCGCCATGGGTCTGGTTACGAGTGTATGCTATGTGCTGGCTATCTTTGTGCTTCTCACTCATTTCAGAAGGAAAAACAGGCTGCTCAAGTTTTCGCTTCGAAACCTGCCCTGGCAGGAGACCACACATGTGTTTCAGCTGGGGTCTTACTCAGGTATCTGTAAGATATCGACAATGCTGCGCGGCAGCTATATGAACAACCTTCTGGCAGTGATCGCTTCCACGACCGCCATCGCCGCCTATTCAGTCCACCGGCAGACGGGGATCCTGCTGGGACCGCTGATGATCAGTATGGCTGACACGGTCTCCGTGCTGGCGGGACTCCTCAACGCGGAGCGCGACCGTCCGATGCTCAAAAAGCTGCTTTCCACAGCAGTCAAGGCAAATCTCATCGTCACGCTTGCCGTATCCTGTCTGCTGTTTGTTTTTGCCGGTCATTACGCTGCTCTTTTTATCGCGGGTGATACCGCGACCATGGGGCTCGCCAAAGAAGCCGTGCGCGCCTACTCGATCGGAATGGTGATCTACGGACTCAATTCGATATATTTCTATTATCTGCAGAGCACCGGTAAGAAGGTACTGGCTTCGGTGACGGGTTTTCTCCTGGAGGGCGGCTTTATGATCGCCTCGGCGGCCGTATTGTCGCGGTTTATCGGAGCGAGGGCAGTCTGGTTCGCGTTCCCGGCGACTCAGCTTATCATGCTCATATATTATACCGTCATCTACAATTATCAGAGCCGCAAAATGGGAATATGGCAGCTCCGTATGTCCGACCAGATCCTGCTGCTTCCCAAAGATTTTGATGTTCCCCAGGAGGATCAGCTCGAGGTCAGTATCACAACGCTGGACGAGGTGATGGGGCTGTCGCAGCAGGTCTGGGATTTCTGCGACAGGCATGACTGCGACGAGCGGAGGAAGTATTTGCTCTCCCTTGCCGTGGAGGAGATGGCCGGCAATGTGATCGAACATGGCTTCACCAAGGACAGCAGGCAGCACAGTGTAGACGTAAGGATCGTAAAGGATAAGGATTCCTATATCCTGCGTATCCGGGACGACTGTCTGATCTTTGATCCGATCGGGCGGCTGGAGCTCTATTCCAACGAGGATATGACCAAGCATATCGGCATACGCATGATCGTCAATATGTCACAGGAAGTGCGTCACACATGTTTCCTGAAACTCAACAATCTTTTCGTGAAAGTGTGATTGTCACATGGTATAATTGACACATGAAATTCATCGCTCTGATACTATTTTTTATCGTGACCGGCATACACCTGTATGCCTCACTTAAGCAGGATAACAAACTGAGGGCATGTACCAAGCCGTTTATCCTGCTGACTCTGCTCGCGTTTTATTGTCTGAGCGCGGATCCGGTCTCAAAACTTGTCGTGCTGGCGCTGATCTTCTCCTGGCTCGGAGATGTACTGCTGATCCCTTCGGGACTCAAGTGGTTCACGGCGGGCGGGATCTCATTTATGGTCAGCCATCTGTTCTTTATCTTGAGCTATGCTGCGCTGACTGATTTCTCCGGGGTCAACCGGTCTGCGATGGCCGGTCTGCCGATCTTATTCGCCAT
>OMSP01000069.1 GCA_900313775.1 uncultured Eubacteriales bacterium | reverse complement strand
GATCCTGCCATCATCCACCGGGATATCAAGGCATCCAATGTCATCCTCGCAGAAAACGGGGATCTGTATCTGATCGACTTTGACGCGGCAAAACTCCACGATCCGGGCAAAAACCGAGACACCGTGCTGATCGGCACGGAGGACTACGCCGCACCCGAACAGTACGGTTTTGCTCAATCAGACCGCCAGACAGACATCTATGCGTTGGGCGTCCTGCTCAACACGCTGGTGACCGGTCATGTACCCGTCGAGGGGCTCGCTGCCGAACCTCTCGGCAGCATTGTGACCAAATGCACTCAGATGGATCCCCGCAACCGGTATCAGGATGTGGAACAACTTGAAGCGGCACTGAAAACAGCTGCAAGCAAGCCCGGGCACGAAAATCCTGCTGCCAAATCGGAAAATACTCCTAAAAAGCTGCCGTTCTATCGGCATATCACCGGCTTTAAATCCGGTAAAGCATGGGTGGCAGCAGTTGCCATCCTCTGGTATATCCTGATCACATACGCCTGCCTGACAATAGAGAACGTCGATGCGAACGGCAAACCGATAACCGGATTTCTCTCCTGGTCAAGCAATATAGCTCTGTGGCTCGTCTTTATCCTTGAGACACTGTATCTCGGCAATTCCTTTGGATGGCGGGACCGCAGCCCCTACCAGAAAAAGCCGAACACAGGAAAGATCGCCAATATCATCCGTATCCTGATCGGCGCCGCTCTTATCCTACTGGGAATGGCGTTTCTGAACTCGGTCTCTGACCTTATCTACAAGGCATATTTCTGACTATTCAGAAATCTCTTTGCCGTTCTTTATCATTGACACGACAGCCAGTATCGCACAGATCAGGCACCACGCAGCCCAGATGCGCAGATCACTGTAACTGCCTGCCAGGGCAAATCCTATAACGGCAGCCAGACCAAACAAAACAATTAGTGCGATATTCCCGCCTTTTCCTTTGTAGTTTCTGGTGACGATAGATACGATACCCGCCGCAAGAATGAGAATTGCAACAATGACGCCTGCGCTTCCCCCCACCTCATTGTTTTCCTCTATTGCATTGGACAGACCGGCCGCACAGGATTGGAAGATAATAAACAGACACAGAACGATAGACAAAATTCCTGACACGAGTTTCCAGATTTTCATAATAACCCTCCCTTCAAGCAATCAACAGCTTTAGTATAAAGATTCTTGAATGGGACGGGGCGTGCTGTCAGCACGAAAGCATGAACTAATCGTAAGTCACAATACCTTTATCATTGATCGTGATTCCATCTGAAATGTCTTCCAGATGTTTGAAGATCTCATCGCGCTCTGCGTCATCTGCCGCGGGGCGCGTTTCCATATCTTTTTGACGGCCGGGATAAAGGATCAGCTCTGTCTTAAGGCCGCTGATCTTGCCGCTCTTCTCTCCGTCTGCGGAGCTGACCTTTCCGGTGACACGAAGTTCAAAGATGGCGGTCATAGTATCGTAATTGTCGAACCAGAAGTTGCCGAGGCTGTAAGCGATCGGCTTGCCGTCATAGAAACTGATCCCCTGCAGGACATGCGGGTGCGCGCCGATGACCGCGTCCGCACCGGCGTCCAGATACTCTTTTGCGCCATCGATCTGAGCATCCTCCAGCTCGGTCGAATGCTCAGTACCCCAGTGCGGCAGAGCGATCACATAGTCAGCATGCCCGGCAGCCTCCCTGATCGAGGCGACAAAACGCTCATTGTCGTAACAGCGCAGGACACCGGCTTGTTCCTTGGTCGCCTCCCTCGTGACGACCTGGTGCTTTTCAGCCCGCTCAGCGGCAACGAACGCCACTTTCAGCGGTCCTGCTTTTGCATAGACCGGCGAGGCGGCCTCATCGATATCCCTGCCTGCTCCCACATAGGGGATATCCGCGCCCTTTAAGGTCTCAAAGGTATCAAGCAGCGCCTCCTCCTGATAGTCGAAAACATGGTTGTTGGCGAGACCCGCGACATCAACGCCCATCTCCGTAAGCAGTCTGACATGTTTCGGATCCGCCCGGAAAGTATATGCTTTGCCCGGATACGGCTCGCCACGGTCACTGTAGCAGAACTCATTGTTGATCCACATCAGATCCGCATCATTCATGAGCTTGACATATTCAGGATCGATCACGTCCCTGACTGACTTCGCACCGATCTTCTTGTAGTGCTGCATGGGGTAATAATCATCCGCAAAGTTGATATCGCCCGCAAACCGAAGTGTCACGGAGAAATCTTCAGTCTCTTTTGCCGCGATCTTGCCTCGGTTTCTCTTTCCCACGCATCTGACCACGCTCACAGCCACCAGGAGCAGCAGAGCCGCGAGTACTGTCAGTACCAGTGCCCTCCGGATCTTAAGCTGCCTGCGGCGCTTTCTCCGCGTCATTTGTCTGTCTGTCGTCCTCATCATATTTATTATACCTGAAAGGTGTGGACTTTGTCCCTGAAATATGATATATTCTTTGTTGCGCGGTCATATAGACAACGAAGCGCATACAGTCAGGAGAAGTACCCAAGCTGGCTGAAGGGGCTCCCCTGGAAAGGGAGTAGGTCGTTAATAGCGGCGCGAGGGTTCAAATCCCTCCTTCT
>OMSP01000029.1 GCA_900313775.1 uncultured Eubacteriales bacterium | reverse complement strand
TACCCGAAGACGGAAAAGCTGAAGCTGGATAACGATCAGGAGTTCTTTGACTCGTGATGATCAGTTTCTTCAAAGGCTGCGATAACTGACAAAAGATCAATTCTGTATAAAGATAAATTTGACTGTACCCGTCATGTCGTCGGCAATGCCGGAGTAATTGTTGTACGCTTTGGCATTTGCCGTCATCTCGTTTGCCTTTTTCAACAGCGTTCCCAGATCACCGCCCATATAGTCGACAAGTTTGCGGATCCCTTCGCTGTCAAACTGTGCCATGCCCTCTGCCAGCTTGTCCGCGCCGGAGGCTAGCTGATCGATACCGGAAGTCAGCGTCGGGACCTTGGAGTTCAGAGCGTTCAGCCCGCTCGACAGTTGACTGGCACCGTCGTTTAACGATTTGCTGCCGTTCTTTAACGCGGCTGCACCGGAGCCGATCGCGCCTTTGGCGGAGAGCGCCTGTGCCAGACCGGCCGCACCCTTCGCTATATCGGAATCGGAGCCGGTGGCTCCTGCAAGCTGTTGCAGTCCGCCGGCTACAGGATCGGCAGCTTTCTGCTTCAGATCCGATGCTCCGGACTTGAGAGCTGCTGCACCGCCTCCGAGAAGGCCGCCCGAGCTGAGTTCAGAGGAGAGACTGTCAAGTCCGCCCTCAACACTCTCAAGCATTGCCCTGTCTGCGTCGCTGAGCTGACTATCAGGGCTGGCTAATACGGCGGAGACAGCTCCTTTAAGCTGGCTCACTTGAGTGCCGGTTTTTGTCAGGCCGCCAGCCAGATCTCCGGCGCCGTTTTCCAACCCAAGAAGTCCATCCTGGATCTGCTTCGCGCCGGCAGCCAGCTTGCCTGCGTTTTCGTGGATCAGAGCGATGCCGCCCGTGAGAGTCTGTGCACCGGCGCCTGCCTGTGCGATACCTTCGTTCAACTGTCCGGCTCCGCTTGCCAGTTCTTTGGCGCCCGAGGCGAGATCATTACCGCCGCCTGCCAGCTGTTTTACTCCGTCGGAGAGAGTGCCCGAACCGCTCTGCAGTTTTTCGACGCCCGATGCGAGGACAGATGAACCGGAGACCAGCTGCGAAGAGGCATCTGCGAGTTTGTTCAGAGAGGATTCCAGATCATCGGCGCTGCTCATGGCATCACCGCCGTCCAGCTGAGAAAAGATCTCGCTGGTCACAATGGTACTGCCGGTCGGCGCCTCGTAGTCTGACACATCGGCTTCATAGGAGAAACTGTCCGAGAGACTGACGCGATCGCTGAGCGCTGCCTCTGACTCGTCGATCCCCAGATAATCCAGGAGACCCGGTATGCTGTAGCCGATGACGAGTTTGCGATGGCCGTCAGATTCATAATGCCCGTTCGATGAGAGTTTGACGTTTTTAAAATGGTTCATATCAAGCACCAGGCCGGTCACCGTCAGGAAAGGAGTGAACCGTCCTCCTGTAAGGCTTGAATCGTTGTGGTAATCGTATCGGACCTGAATGTGGCCGCTCTTGCCTGCCAGTTTTTCAGGGGAGATCTCTTTGCCGTCCAGTTCATAAGTAACGGTAAAACTCACGGGAAGCTCTCTGTCAGATTTGCCCTGATAGACGATGTCTTCGCCTTTGTTTTCCCAGGTCAGCTGATCACCTTTTTTCTTGTAATCCTCTTCCCCTTTGACATTTTCAATATCGCTCAGAGAAGAACTGTCGTTCAGCTTCTTCGCATCTCCGGTACCCGTAAGTTGATCGGATACCACGATCGACGTGGCCTTGCCACTTTGATTTGTCTTGATATAGACGGTCTCATCCTTTGTGACCGGGAACAGGTTATCCAGGTCTACATCAGGAGCGGCGAGCGCAAGAGGGCACGATGTCACGGCAATCACGACAGATGCCGAGACGGCGGTCAGTAGTTTGCGGTAGTTGATGCGTTTCATATTATCCTCCCTCTGAGTCTGTATCAGTTGGTAATCCTTCTCATTCCGGCGGTCGTCCTGCAGACTGCCCTGTCAAAAATCATGAGCATCGCCGGCAGGATGAGCGCGACGACGGTCATGGAGATCAGTGCACCGCGTGCCATGAGCAGGCAGAGTGCGCTGATGATATCGATATCCGAGTAGATGCCGACGCCGATGGTAGCTGCGAAAAAGCTGAGTGCGGAGACCAGTATTGAGGGCATGCAGATACTGTGCGCCGTGAAGATGGCATCTTTTTTCTTCATGCCGCCGATCCGTTCCTTCTTATAACGGTTGGTCATCAGGATCGCATAGTCGACGGTTGATCCGAGCTGGATCGTGCCGATGACGATCGAGGCAATAAACGGCAGGACGGAACCGGTGTAAGCCGGTATACCCATATTGATAAAGATTGCGAATTCGATTACGCCGATCAGGATGAACGGCAGCAGTGCAGACTTGAATACCAGCAGCAGTATGACAAAGACTGCACCGATCGAGGCGATTGAGACGACCTTGAAGTCGTGGTTCGTGATATTGATCAGATCCCTCGTGCATGGGGCTTCACCGATCAGCATATTATCCTTATCGTATCGCTTGATGATCTCTTCGATCTGATTGCATTGGTTATTGATCTCGTCGGTGGCGACGGCGTATTCGGAGCCGACGAGCATGATCTTATAGTCTTCGTTTTGTACGGATTCCAGAAGGCTGCCGCTCAACAGTTCCTGCGGTATGGCAGGTCCCAGCAGATCGTTCGCTCCCACAGCAAATTTGACACCGTCAATCTTGTTGATCTCCCTGGTTATGGCGCGTGTCTCGCGGGCGGACAGGTCGGCATCGACCAGGATCATATCTGCAGCGCCCATTTTATACTCTTTGTCCAGTTCCGCGTTAGCGACGATACTGGGCAGATACTTCGGCAGAGATTCATCCAGTTTATAGTAGACTTTCGTATGTCGATAACCCCAGACAGCCGGGATCAGAAGTGCGACAAAAAGGATGATAAAGATCAGATAATGGCGGACCGCCAGGCGTGAGAACCTGTCTGTGCCCTTGAACAGTACGCGGTGTCTGGTCTTTTCCAATGGTCTATCGAGCACAAGGATCAGTGACGGAAGTACGGTGACACAGCTGATGACACCGATGAGTACACCCTTGGCCATCACAACGCCAAGATCCAGACCCAGCGTAAAGCTCATGAAGCACAGCGCGATAAAGCCTGCGATCGTGGTGACAGAACTGCCTATCACGGAACTGAAAGTCTTGGTTATGGCGGCGGCCATGGCAGCGTGCTTGTCGATATCAGACGACTGACCGTCAGATCTTAAAGCGTCGCATTCTTCACAG
>OMSP01000004.1 GCA_900313775.1 uncultured Eubacteriales bacterium | reverse complement strand
TTCCTTGCGCTTTTTGTAGATAGCATAGATGATCAGCAGTGCCGCCACGACGAGCAGGGCGATGATGACCGGGATCAGAGGAGACTTTGTGACCGTCATGATGCGCTCACCGGTCCTTGCAAAGGCCAGTGAAAAGATCTGCTCTTCACTGATCGAGGTATCTTCATAATAGTAAGACAGATAGTTGTTGAGTATCTGCACAGCCTCCTCGTCCATCACGACCTGTGCCTGCGCACCCACCCAGTAACCGCAGTGGAATCCGCCGACATTATTGTCGCAGAAGACGAGCAGGAAATGTCCCTCGTCATTAAACAGCTTTTCGTACTGTGCCTGCGCAACTGCCTCGAGGTCATCCAGCGACTCGGTCGTGCCGTTCGGAAGGATCATGACATAGGGCTGCACGCCGGTCGTGTCATAGAATTCCTCCAGGCCTTCTTCAAGCACATGGCTGTTGTGGATCCAGTCACCGTCGAGGTCTTTGTAGTAGGCTGTCTTGTGCACCGCGGAAGACGGAAGCTTTTCCCTCTCCCTGGTCGAGGCCGTGATGCTGCCGCCGCCGGTGCCGCCGGTCAGCGAGCTCACAAATACCATGACAAAGAAGCAGATGAAGATGATCAGAAAGATCGAGGCGCATCCGCCGCCGCATCCGTAACCGCTGCCGGAGCTGTTGTTGCCGGAACTGTTGTTCCCGCCTCCGGAATTGTTGTTATTGCTATGATTGGAGGATGAGGAACCGGTGTGTATATGGGGACCGCCGCCCAGGAAAATGATCGGGCCGAAGCCGCCGCCGTAAAAGCCGCCATGGGATGAACCGCCGGAACTGCCGCCATAGCTGCGTCCGCCGCCCAGACTGCCGCCCGAGAAACCGCCGCCGAAGCCGCCGCCGGAAAAACCGCCGCCGCCGAAGCCGCCGCCACCTGAACGTCCCATAGGTCGATCCTCCTTTCCGAATGCCGTTACAATTACAATAAAAGTATATCACTGTTTACTGTAAATGTCGAAAAAAAAAGAGAACTATGATATGATATTTTCGATGAATAATGA
Source organism: uncultured Eubacteriales bacterium (assembly GCA_900313775.1). GTDB lineage: Bacteria > Bacillota > Clostridia > Lachnospirales > Lachnospiraceae > RUG842. The sequence continues at coordinate 3,363 of OMSP01000004.1, read as the reverse complement.
GAAGTTTGAGACAACTGCATTAGACGAAGAGGAGATGGCAAATATCCTCGATGAGGCGCCGGAAACAACCGAGGAGATCGTCAATCCGGAGAAGCCTGACTATGTCACCGAGATCGTAGATATCATTCAGAGTGACAAGGAGTCGGATGAGTTGGCCGGCTTGCTCGACGACTACCACGACAACGACCTGGCCGACGCGCTCGAGTTGATGACGCCCGAGGAGCGCCACAAGCTCTACGACACTCTCCCTGCCGAGGATCTCGCCGATATCTTTGAGCGTCTGGATCAGCTCGAGGTCGAGACTTATATCGTCGAGCTCAATGAAAATGAGGTGTCCCGTATTATCGGTCTTATGGAGGCGGATAAGGCGGTCGATTTTTTGCGCATGCTCCCGGTCGAGCGCCGCAGGGAACTGATCAGGCTCCTCAACAGGCAGTCTCAGAAGGACATCGCGCTGATCGCTACTTATGATGAAGATCAGATCGGCAGCAGGATGTCGACTAATTATGTCTGCGTCACTTCAACAATGACGATCAAGTCCGCCATGCGCACGGTCGTGCGTAAAGCGGCTGAACACGATAATATCTCCACGATTTATGTCGAGGATGAGGAGGGGTGCTTCAACGGAGCGATAGAGCTCCAGAGTCTGATCATTGCCCGCGAGGGGCAGCCGCTCGAGAATCTGGTGCAGACCTCTTATCCCTATGTATACGGCAATGAGCAGATCGACGACTGTTTCGAGAAGATCAAGGACTATTCCGAAGACTCGATCCCGGTATTGAACAATGACAACCACATGGTCGGTGTCATCACCGCTCAGGATCTGGTGCAGGTCGTCGACGAGGAATTTGGAGAGGACTACGCAAGGTTAGCCGGTCTGACAGCCGAGGAAGACCTTAAGGAGCCGCTGCACCGCAGTATGAAGAAACGGCTTCCCTGGCTTCTGATCCTGCTCTGTCTCGGGCTGATCGTCTCATCGGTCATTGCCAACTATGCCAAGATCGTTGCGCTGCTGCCGATCCTGATGGCTTTCCAGTCGATGATTCTCGGCATGTCCGGTAACGTCGGCACCCAGTCTCTGGGTGTAACTATACGTTTGCTGTCCAACGAGAATCTGACGGGCGGGCAAAAAGCCAAGCTGGTGTTAAAAGAGATGCGTGTGGGTCTCTGCAACGGGGTTTTGCTCGGGGCAATCTCTTTTGTGCTGATCGGCCTGTATATTGTGCTGGTCCGCAAAGAAGCCGTGCTGTTTGCCTTCTCGATCTCCGGGTGTATCGGGTTAGCACTTATCATAGCTATGCTGATCTCGAGTTTCATGGGCACCGTCATACCGCTCTTCTTCAACAAGATCAAGATCGATCCGGCGGTCGCATCCGGGCCGCTGATCACGACGGTCAACGATCTGGTCGCCGCGGTCACCTATTACAGTCTGAGTTTTATCCTGTTGATCCAGGTCCTGAATCTGGGTCAGTAGGTTTAGGGGATAGTCATGATCGGATTAAGTTCAGAAGAAGTCGCGGCCCGCGTACGAGCCGGTCAGACCAATATCAATACAGACGTGCCGACCAGAACGGTCAAGCAGATCATCACGGCCAACACACTCACTTTCTTCAACTTCTTAAATATCGTGCTGTTCGCGATGGTCATCCTTGTCGGTTCCTTCCGCAACAGTCTGTTCATCGGTACCGCGATCATCAACACCTGTATCGGTATACTGCAGGAGCTGCGTGCTAAAAAGATCCTTGATGAACTGGCCGTCGTGACGGCGAGCAAGGCAAGGCCGGTGCGCGACGGCCAGCAGATAACGGTCCCGATCGAAGAACTGGTTCTGGACGATGTCATCGTCCTGAAAGCAGGCGATCAGATCCCATCGGACTGCGTGGTCGTGAGGGGCGATCTGGAGGTGAATGAGTCCCTGCTCACCGGCGAGGCGGACAACCTCGAGAAGCGCCGCGGCGATGAACTGTTTTCCGGCAGCGTCGTGACAGCCGGAAAAGCGCTGGCACAGGTAGTGCATGTCGGCGCGGACAACTACAGTGCCAAGCTCACCAAGGAGGCCAAGGTCTTCAAGATCCACAAATCAGAGCTGCGCAATGTCATCAATCTCATCCTGAAGATCATAAGTATCATAATCGTACCGCTGGGCGCGGCTGTCTTTTACAAGCAGTTTGTCGTGGTCGGTCACTCTTTCCGCGACGCAGTCGTATTTACCGTCGCCTCGGTTCTCGGCATGATCCCCGAGGGGCTGGTCCTTTTGACCAGTGTGGCGCTGACTGTCGGTACGATTCGCCTGGCACAGAAGAAAGTCCTGGTGCAGGAACTGTTCTGCATCGAGACACTGGCCCATGTCGATGTGCTCTGTCTGGATAAGACCGGCACGATCACCTCAGGTGAAATGAATGTTGAGAAAGTCATTCCGCTGAAAGGTTCTGCCGCCGTGACGGTGGAGGGCGGAGCCCTGCATTCACCGACTTTAAGTGTCCCCGATGTCAAGGAGATGGTTCCGCCGCCCCATCCGGAAGTCCTGCCGGACGCGGAGGAAGAGGACGGTCTGATATCGGCAGATGAGCTGCCGGTGGACATTCAGGACGCACTCGGCAATCTCGTCCGCGTTTCTACGGACGACAACGCGACCGCCAAGGCTCTCCGCGCATTCGCACCGGAGCGCAATAACTGGAAGGCGGAGACAGTCATTGCGTTTTCATCGGACCGGAAATACAGCGGAGCTTCTTTTAAAGGGAAAGGCACCTGGCTTATCGGCGCCGCGGGATTCCTGTTCCCGCACGGCAATCTCGATCTGATGCAGCGCTGCGCGGACTACGCCGCTGAAGGGTACAGAGTCCTCGTGCTGGCTCACAGCGCGCAGAGTGTGCGGGGCAACGGTCAGCCGGACGGTCTGAGTCCGGTGGCGCTGATCCTGCTCACCGACGTGATACGTCATGCGGCACCAAAGACACTGAAATACTTCCGCGAACAGGGAGTGGACTTAAAGGTCATTTCAGGAGACGATCCGCAGACCGTATCTGCGATAGCGGAGAAAGCCGGTTTTACCGGTGCGCATCGCTATATCGACGCGACACAGATCCAGTCCCGCGGACAGATGGCGGAGGCTGTCAAGAGGTACAGTATCTTCGGACGGGTGACGCCTCAGCAAAAGCGCGAGATGGTACGCCTCCTCCAGGAGGACGGCCATGTGGTCGGCATGACCGGCGACGGCGTCAACGATGTCCTGGCCCTGAAGGAGGCCAACTGTTCGATCGCGATGGCATCGGGTGCGGACGCGGCCAAGAACATCGCCAATGTCGTCCTGCTCGAATCGGACTTCGCCTGCATGCCGGACATCCTGGCGCAGGGCCGCAAGGT
>OMSP01000157.1 GCA_900313775.1 uncultured Eubacteriales bacterium | reverse complement strand
GGAAAGCAGCATATAGTCGTATGTATCCTGACCTTCGTCCGCCTTAAAGACCAAATCGATGTCATCTTTCCCGTCCGGTGTGATCTCCGGTCTCATCAGGAATCTGACAGAGATCAGATTGCCGCTGTTCTCTCCCTTTAGATAATCCGCACTCCCGTAACCCACGGAAGTCATCTCTATCCCGGAAAGATTTCCCGTTTTCCGTCGGGACTTTGAATCTTCACTGCGCAGATATTCCTCCAAAGCCCGGGCTCTTGTGACCGTAAATGACTGTCCGTCCTCTATAAGTTCGTTCCTTGCATGGACACCTGTCTCGATTTCGACAATATTGTCGCACGGCAGAAGCGCACCGGCATACGTATCGATGACCTCATCGATAAACTCTTTCCCCTCATCTGACAATTCGGCCTTCCCGTATCGGAAGACTTCCGACCAGGGTATGAATACGGTTCCGTATTTGTCACATGTGACTTCCTGCCGCGAGGAAAATGCCTTCTCAATTTTCCCCGCCATTTCGTCTCTTTGCCCTGCTGTCTCTTCCACCTGCGTCCGAGAGAGGTCAGACAGCGCTTCATAGTCGACATTGTGCTCCAGGTTTCCTGTGACATAATCTGCTATGCAGGCGGTGACAGCGCAGAGCGTATTTTCTTCCATCTCAAAAGTGAGGAGCTCTGTCGCACCTTCCCCGCTCATACCATCGAGCACCCGTGCATTGTAATCAGAAAAATTATAGTCTGATAAATGCCCGATATGTTCGAGCGGCACGACCAGGGTGTTTTCATCTATCGAATACAGATTCTTAAATTCCTGCAGCTCTTCCCTCGTAGTCTCCCCGCAGACCGCGTAATCATCTCCAATAAGATAATTCAATCTTCTCCGGACACTGCCTGAAGTGTCATCAAAGCGGTACAGGCATATAATACACCCGCCGAGCGGAAGCTCTGTATCTGTCGGGTTGAACGCTCTTACGAGCAGATGCGCTGTTCTGAACTTAAGCTCAAACTCCGGACTCATGCTGCCGGAAGGAATCCAGCTGAGATCCAGGTCTGCATTTGTACGAAAGCCGATATCAATGAGGTCTTTGACCGGTCTCCACAAGAGACTTCCCATCTTTTTTCCCGCAATAATTAGTTCGTTTCCGAAGGTCACACTGTCTACGCTCTTATAGCGATATGTATCACTCTCGAACAATACCAGATAGTCATGTTGATACATCATTTTTATATCGCCCGAAGGCAGTGTGAGGCAGGAATCGGAGTACCAGTATTTGTCGTAGGTAAATTCATCTCCGTATTCGGTGACAACGGAAAACTTTCCGTCCTCAGAAAACTCATATTTCATCGGCACGTTACTGTCATAATAGGTGCTGACCGTGCCGCTGCCATCCCCGTTCATGCGCAGCGGTGAGAAACTCCATCCGGGAATTTTGACCTGTCCGTTGCCGCCCGAAAATCCATTGACCGCTCTTTGCATATCTCCTTCGTATGTAGAAGGAACGTAAGTTGCGCTGGCGCCGCTCATCTTCAGTGTCAGTTCATATCCGTTCCACGAAAAATCATAATCCACCTCACAGACGTCTACGGAGTCCACTACCTCGTTGTAATAGAGCTCATCGGCAACCTCACCCGTAAAACCGACCGCAAGTCTTGTACCCTCGGTGTCATAGAGCATTCTAAAGCACATCGGCCCCGCCTCCTGTGCCGCAGCCACGCTGCTGCCTGCACTTTCTGACTCCTCATTCGGGGCTGTCAGCTCGTAATCTGCCTGCATATACGTGACGTCATCAAACGGTATGCGGAAAACTTCCGCGTCTCCTCCCCTCACTGCGCTGCCAAATACTATTTCAAGAGGAAAGGCCTTCACAGACCAGGTGTCTGCGCCGCTTCCGGAGGGGGAGGGGACCTCCAGATCAGCGGTATTGCCATTTGTTTCCTGCAGTTTCCACCGACCGATAAACATTCTCGGATTGAAGGCCTCCGCGTCATACTCTCTCTCTCCAATGCCTTCGGCTCCCTCGGGTACGACGTCCTTGTCCCGGATGTTCTCTATCCTTTGGGGCAGTATTTTTCCCGCATATGCATGAGTCGGTCCCTGACATCCGGTCATGGCTAATAGAAGGGCAGCGAAAGCCGCGAACGAGAAAATTACATATCGTTTCATTCCGCATCCCCCTTCCATTCATATCCTCTGGACACCGCAAAGTGTTCCGCCTCAGAGCCGTTTCGTCCATGGATGACAATTTTATGTTCTTTATCAGAGAGATAAATTGTCTGCGGATGGATCGATATGACATCCGGTCCTATATAAATATCCGTTATACCGATGCAGTCATAAAATGCATGTTTTTCGATTCTCTTAACACTGTCCGACACTTTAAGTTCACCCTGCATTCCCTGGGGTGCTGTGAACAGTGTCTCCCCTTCCGCATCGAGAAGGCAGCCGTTCGCACTGCTGAACTTTGAATTGCCGGGATCGACCGCGAATCCGGATGTTCTAAGGCCCTTGAATGCGCCCTCCGCTATATTGGTCAGTTTCTTTCCGATCACCAGCTCATCGCACACAAGGTCTGTCTTGTAGCTTGAAAATGCGCTCTCCCCGATTGTCTTCAGACCCTCAGGCAGTTCAATATGGCTGAAGCCACAGACCTCCCTGTAGATAGAGGCAAAGGCTTCATCGCCCAGAGATGTGACCGTGGAGGGCAGGATCAGCACATCATCTTTAATCTTAGAGCTGTAGAAGGCACGCTTCTCAATTGTCTCAAGCCCCTCATTTAAATAAACCGCACTGATTTCCGAATTATTGAAAGCGTACTCATCGACAAAAGTGACATCCGGAGAAAACCTGACCGAAAAATCGTCCACAGCAGACTCAAAAACGCTTTCTTTTTTAATAAGCTCAACATTTGCAAATGCATACTTGCCGACAGTCTCACACCCCTCCGGGATCTGATATACGTAATGGCTGTCCCGTCCTTCCTTCTCATCCGCAACAGCTTCCAGGTCAGTATCAGCTTTCGTCGGAAATCTCAACAGGGTCCTGCCGTCCTTCGAGAACAGGACGCCGCCTTCTGTCTTAAAGCTTTCGTTGCTTTCCGAGATGGTAAAGCGACCCACGGACATCGAGGAAGTGCGTCCTCCAAAGGCTCTCGGCCCGAGTTTTTCCAGATGATCCGGCAGAACGAACTCGTCGATGTGAATACTCGAGTCACTGAACGCTCCGTCGTTGATGCAGACAACTGTATCCGGTATGTCCACATTCTTCAGATAATCTTCCGCATACATGCCGAGGCTTACTGTCTCGACAGTGTTGTCCTCATATCCGAAGTAAGCGGAAAAGCTTCTATTCTTGTGTTCGTATACAGACTTCTCTCCGTCTCCGATCTCAGTGACGGGCACGCCTTTTACCATATCCGGAATAGAGATACTGTTATCGCTGCCGGTGTACGATGTAAATACAGCATGGTCATCATACACTCTGAACTTGTAGACTCCGTTCAGTGCCGGCACCTGATGATTCGTATAGGTTTTTAAGTTGAGTTCTC
>OMSP01000194.1 GCA_900313775.1 uncultured Eubacteriales bacterium | reverse complement strand
GTCTTTCTGGCGCAGCCCGGTCCCGGAAGCTTGCCGCTCCGGGCGCAGACAGTCGTCTTTTCGACCGTATCTGATTCCTCGAACTCCTTCTCGTTCTGATTCTTGCTCAGTCTGGACATGACCGCCTTCCACAATGTCAGATGGAAAGAGGTGTTGGACAGCTCTTTATTGTCATCATACCCGCACCACACACCGCAGGTCAGCTTCGGTGTATAACCGACAAACCAGATATCCTTGTTGTCCGTAGTGGAACCGGTCTTGCCGGCAACCGGGACATTGTACAACCTGGCGCGTCCGCCGGTACCTGACTTGACGACGTCCTCCATTGCACTTGTCAGAAGCCAGGCCGTAGACTCTTTGAGGATGCGCTTGGAATTGCCGTCCGTATTGTCCAGAAGCACATTGCCGTCATGATCCTTGATCGTTGTGTAGAATATCGGCTTGTTGTAAACGCCCTTGTTGGCGATCGCCGCGTAGGCTCCCGTCAGCTCGATATTCTTCACGCCGTATGTCACTCCGCCGAGTGCCAGCGGCTGCTGTACATCCGTATACACGCCGTCAGCTCTCTGTTCGTTGTCAACAAGAGTGGTGATACCGAATTTCCTGCAATAATCAAATCCTAGCCGCGGCGTGATCTCCGTGATCATCTTGACCGCGCAGACATTCATCGACTGCTCGATGGCCTTGCGGACAGTCACCTCTCCTTTATAGGAATTGCCCCACCAGTTGTGGACCATCGTCCCGTCAGCGTATTTGAAAGGCTCATCCTTGATATAGGTGCAGAGGTTCTTTCCTCTGGCGTCGAGAGCAGGCGCGTAGGCAGCCAGGATCTTAAAACAGGAACCCGGCTGACGCATGGCATCTGTCGCACGGTTGTAACTGCGGTTGGTACTCTTGTTGCCGCGTCCGCCGACGATCGCCTTGACCTCGCCGGTCTTCTGATCCATCACGACGATCGAGGACTGCGGCTGCGGTGTGATCGCCCAGTTCTCGCCGTTGACCGTGTCACCGTCTTTGATTTTGACCGTCTTCCTGAACGCTTTGATGCGTTTCTTGGCCTGATTCTTGCTGCCAAACAGCAGACCCTGCTTATCTCCGTATTTTTTCCGGCCAAAGGCCTTGACTGCGTTCTGGTCATAGTTATCAACACTGCCGTCCGCACGGGTCACGGTCAGATTGTATGATGTGATGCCCCAGGTAGTGCCGTAAGGATAGTTGCGGTCATTGTTGGCTTCCTCGTCACAGACTTTCTGGATCTTTTCATCGATAGTAGCCGTGACCGTCAGCCCGCCTTTATAGACTGCATTATAGGCCTGCGTCTCAGTATAGCCGAGCTCTGACTGAAGATCATCCATGAGCTGTTCGGCCAAAGCATCCATGAAATATGAGTCAGTCTTGTTCTCACTGTCCGCCTTGGCGTTAACGCTCTTGATACGCGAATATACATCGTCCGCCACAGCCTTGTCATACTGCTCCTTCGTGATATAATCCTGCTCGAGCATCTTGTTGAGTACTCTCTTGCGGCGCTTGGCATTGTTGTCCGGATTCGTGATCGGATTGTATCTGCCCGGGTTCTGAGTGATCGAAGCGATAACTGCCGACTCCGACAGAGTCAGCTTGGAGACATCCTTGTCGAAATAACGGGTCGAAGCCGCCTGCACTCCCAGGGTGTTCTGACCGAGGTTGATCGTATTGAGATAATCCTCAAGGATCTCCTCTTTGGTCATCTGTTTTTCCAGACGAACGGCCAGATACTGCTCCTGGATCTTGCGGTGGAGCCTGTCGGAAAAGGTCTTCTCCTCAGTGAAGTCGGTAAAGATATTATTCTTGATCAGCTGCTGGGTGATCGTGGAGGCGCCCTGCGAACTGCCTCCGGAAATCGTCGAGAATCCCGCTCGAACGATACCTTTGACATCAACACCGTTGTGCTCATAGAACCTCTCGTCCTCGATGGCGATAAAGGCGTGCTGCATATCCTCAGGGATCTGCTCCAGCTTTTTATAGACACGGTTAGAACCCGAGGCGACGAACTCGCCCAGCTTCTTACCTTTCTTTGTGTAGACATAGGAGATATATCCGGTCGGAGACACATCCTCAGGTGTGACCTTGGGCGAATCCTTGATGACGCTGCGGTACATCGCCAGACCATAAAGCGCGCCTGCAGCCATCCCTGCAAGGATCACAAGGACCAGCAGACGGAACAGATGTGTTCCTATCTTGCGGTTCACCCTCTTTGACTTGGAAGACAGACGCTTACGTGTCGCGTCCGTAGAAGCTTTTCCATAATTCATTATAAATACTCCTCCTTATGAATTATTATAGCAAATAATTCAGACAATGAAAAGTATGATATACTCGGATACAGGAGGAAGCCTATGTCCCCTCATCTGTACTATGTGGACGCCGGCGGGACCGGCGAATACACCGAGAAAAAATCACGGTTCATCGGTGAGCTGCGCAAGGTCACCGACCCCGAACAAGCCGCGCTCTTTTTGAAAGAGACGCGCCGGCTTTACAGCGATGCGCGCCACCACTGTTCCGCCTGGATCATCGGACAGAACAGGGAGGTCAAGCACTCCAACGACGACGGTGAACCGAGCGGCACCGCAGGCCGGCCGATCCTGTCCGTGCTGGAGGGAGCGAAACTCACTGATGCGGCACTTATCGTCACGCGCTATTTCGGCGGTGTGCTTCTGGGTACCGGCGGATTGGTCCGCGCCTATACGGAGGCCGCCAAAGCTGCAGTCGCTGCTTCCACTTTGATCTGTCCGCTTCCGGCTCAGACCATCGACCTCTCTTTCGAATACGCACAGTGGCCGCTTGTACAGTCTCTGATCGCAAAAGAAAACGCATTCATTCCCGAGATCTCCTACGGTGAACAAGTCGAAGCCAGGATCGCCTTTTACGACGGCGAAGACCCTGCCGTCATCGCTGCCGCCGGACGCATCATATCCGGTCTCGAGGCCATCACCAAACGCTCCGGTCTGGCTGCCTCACTGCACTCAGTCCGCCTCGCCGAAACCGACCATACAATTATTCTCTACGATGGTGACACCTCTCAACGATACGAAGTATAATAGCACTCCCTGTGCATATATTATGCAAACACGGTCGCTACCACTCGCCCGGCCGACGTGCCTGTCTGCAGCGCGCTTCCGTCGCGATAGG
>OMSP01000237.1 GCA_900313775.1 uncultured Eubacteriales bacterium | reverse complement strand
CACTGCCGAGGAGATCATACGAAGGACCGGTTCACAGTCAACGATCACTTATCACCCGCTTCCGGTAGACGATCCGAGAAGAAGACAGCCGGATATCAGTACAGCGAAACGGATGCTCGGTTGGCAGCCGGAAGTGTCGTTTGCGGAGGGAATTGAACAGACTATCCGTTATTTCAGAGAACAGAGAAAATAATGATCAGACAGTTTGGCCGAGATATAAAAGAATATCTGTATCTGTGCCGGTACATGGCGCGGACCGGACTGAAGGCTGAAGTAGCCAACTCCTATCTGAACTGGGTTTGGTGGGTGTTGGAGCCTTTTGCCAGCATGCTTGTCTATTATTTTGTCTTCTCCCATGTGCTGGGCAGAGGACAGCAATACTATCTGGCCTTCGTCTACACCGGCACATTGATCTGGAGCTATTATGACCGTTGTCTTCTCTATGCGGTCCAGGCGGTCCGGTTGAACAGGGATATCGTTACCAAGACCTATATTCCCAAGCCGATGCTGATTATTTCTAATATGCTGTTCAACGGCTTTAAGATGCTGATCTCCGTCGGTATCCTCATCGTGGTATTGATCTGCCAGAAGGTGGTCATAACGCCGTATATCCTGTATGTGATCCCTGTGATCATCATTCTTCAGTTCATTACTTTCGGCAGCGGTCTGATCCTGATGCATTTCGGTGTGTTTGTCGACGATCTGGCGCATGCGATGTGAATCGGAATGATGATACTGTTTTATATTACCGGTGTTTTTTATGATCTGCGCAGCATTCTTCCGGGCGTTTGGGGAGAGATACTGGTCCGGGTCAATCCGATCGCAGCGGTGATAGACAATGTCCGGGCATGTCTGCTTTACGGACATGCGCCGGATGCTTTCATTATGGTTGCCTGGCTGGGGATCTCTCTGATTTTCTGTCTGATCGGACTGAAGCTGACTTATTCGCATGAAAACACCTATGTGAAGGTGATATAACTATGAGACCGGTAGTTATCACAATCAAAGATCTGCATATCGATTACCGCAATCTGCAGCATTTTACGATCCAGCAGATGATCAAGAATCCTGCTTTAAAAGGAGGGAAAGTACTGCATGCTGTCCGCGGTGTCGACATGACTGTCAGGGAAGGCGAGATCATAGGCATCATCGGAGAAAACGGAGCCGGCAAATCGACTTTGCTCAATTCGATAGCCGGGATCTTCAAGCCGGATAAAGGCGTATTGGATACTGCCGGCAGGCGGGTCTCGCTGATGTCCCTCGGCGTCGGTTTCAAACCGGATCTCTCCGGCCGCGAGAATATCATGTTGGCCGGACTGCTCCTTCGCTATCCGGTTGCGTATATCCGGGAAAAAATGGACGAGATCATCGAATTCTCCGAGCTCGGCGATGCGATCGAACGGCCGGTGAGGACCTACTCGGGCGGCATGTATTCCAAGCTTAGCTTCGCGATAACAGCGATACTGGAGACAGATATTATGCTGATCGACGAACTCTTGAGCGTTGGAGACGCGCATTTTCAGGAAAAGAGTTTCCGCAAGATCCAGGAACTCGTGCGCAGAGACAAGATGACAGGGCTTATCGTTTCACATGACATGGAATTGATACGGGATTTCTGCGACCGAGTCATCTGGATGCATGCCGGTAAGGTGCAGGCGTCCGGCGACCCTCAAAAAATCACGGAACAGTATCTTTGCTGGAGTGCATCCAGACAGAGCGAACCGCTGAAATACTTTGATCAGCCGGTCATCACCGATAAGACAGTTTTGTACCGGGGCATGAAGGTCCACGAGCAGAGGGGACTGATCGTCAATGATCCGGATGCGCTTTCCGACGGAGTACTTCGTACAGCAGTCAACTGGGAGCCGGTCTGTGTTAAGAAGGGCAGCAAGATACATGTCCGGACAGAGCGCGTTAGTTACCGTCTCTACTTTTATCAGCCGGATTCGTCAGGAGAATGGGGCATACAGTCGCTGATGTTCCCGGAAGGAGTAAAGGCGCATTTCATAGGCGGGGAGACTGATCCGACACCTCATACGGAAGCTGTGTTTACAGCTACGGAGGATGTCTGTCTGAGATTTGTCTTCTTCAGCAACAGTGATAAAGGTTTTGAAGAGCCGGTGGCGCTGGAGGATCTGGTCGATATCCGAGAGCTTGGATCAGACGCGGATGATTCGTTGCCGGACGCACGGGAGAAAGAGACAGAACGCGTGGCGAAGGCTGTCGCCGCAATTGCCGGTGCAGATGACATGGTAGGCATCGTGCTGGCAGATACCCATGCGGCCTGCTGCGGCACATGGAGGACTACCGCACAAGCGATTCAGCGTTTGTGCGAGAAACTTCGCGAAGATGGGATACAGACGGATGTGATCGTTCACCTTGGAGATATCACAGATGGGCTGTGTCCGTATGCGGTTACGTCAAAGATTGAGAATCAGATAATACGGGATCTGGAGCAGACAGGCACGCCGGTGCGCTTATGTATCGGCAATCATGATCTGATCAATATTTTAAATATGTCCGAAGGACACAGCAGAGAGAGGCTTCTGGCAGTGACAGGGCAGGAAAAACTGTGGTCATATCTGGACATTCCCGCCAAAAAGATGAGACTGATCATACTGGATTCGTTTGATCCGAAAGAAGCTGATCCCTACGGTTTTTCAAGTGAGGAAGCTGATTGGCTGGAGATGACATTGGAACAGACCCCGGAAGATTACGGCGTGCTCGTCTTCTCCCATGTGCCGCCGGGCAGAGAGAAGACCCGCTGGGAGGAGCCGATCCGCGGTTTTGATACGTTGATGGATATCCTGACAGCGTTTGACCGCGAACGCGGGCAGGCGGTATTGGGAATCATTCACGGTCATGATCATATTGACAGTATCAAAGAAGACAGAGAGCTTCCCATCATTTCAATTGGTCCGGCATGCTTTCGGTATCGCGCCGCGGAGGACGCTCAGGAAGGACAGCCGGCAAGGATCACAGGCGAGGCCTCACAGGAATTGTTTGATGTGGTCATAGCCGGACAGAACGCGCACAAGCTCGAATTCATT
>OMSP01000023.1 GCA_900313775.1 uncultured Eubacteriales bacterium | reverse complement strand
GTACAGACAGCTGCTGTACAGGCCTGAGGATAAACTGAAAGACGGTTTTACCAGATACATCTTCCTGGCCGCGGCAATGGCGCTTCTCTGTCTCATGAGTCTTTACGGCGGCATATCGGGAGGCTTCAATGCGATGAAGATACTGACTGTCATTTTCGCGGGTCTGGCAACGGTCGCAACGATAGTCATACTCGTCAGAATGAACAAGATGGTCGACGCGTACATCGCAGACGACCGTCCGTCCGTAGTCAGACTTGATGAGAACGGTGTCGAGATCGAAAAGACCGGTTCGCAGGCGATCAGACTGGCATGGGATAATGTAGCTTTTGTAAGATCGTTCGTCGAATCCACCTGCTTCTTCGCCAAGGATCTGAGCGGAATAGTCCTCTGCGTAGACAATGATTACAGAAAACAGATCATGGAATACATCAAGAGCAACAATATAGACGTTAAGGTGGTAAGATAGGAAATAACGTGCGCACGGCGCGCTTTGAACATAGATAAAGAGGTTTTGGACAAATGGATAAGAAGACTTTTAACGACAAGGATTTTGAATATACGATAGTAATGGACGCCAGCTATACAGGTCCTGACGTCAATGATTTCAAGAAGCCTGAAGAGGGCGCTGTCAAGGCAAACGACCCGAACGCGGAGTTCGAGCTGCTTTATAGTGACTATGAGAGGATGATCCTGAGGGATCCTACCGTGCTCGACAAGGACGACGCATATCCTCATTCGTATCAGTGGCGCATGGCCGACAGATATGATCCGGGCAAGATCGAGGCTCTTCAGGAGGCCCTCAATAATGTGACGAGGATCTCCGATACACAGGCTTACGGCAAGTTCCTTGAGGACATGAAAAAGCGCAAGTTCAAGCCGGAGTCCTGGGACTGATACCCGTCAACCGGCATAAAACACTGTAAATCAATATGCATTTAGGAAGGGTCTCCGGCCGTCTCAACCGGAGGCGCTTTTTACGCTATAGCCATAGCCATAGCAATAACAAAAATTATCACTGAAAGGAGTCATTAAGGAATGACAAATCTTGAAAAACTGAAAAGAGATTACGCCGAGCTGGTAGTCAGGTCGGGCGTGAATATTCAGAAGGGGCAGAGGCTGCAGATCACAAGCGAGATCGAGTGCGCGGACTTTGCGAAGCTCTGCGCCGAAGCGGCATATGACGCAGGATGCAAGGAAGTCCTTTTCCGCTGGCACGACGACGAGCTCACCCGCATGAAATATCTCAAGGCCGCGGACGAGGTCTTCGACAGCGTAGACCAGTGGGATGTGGACCGCGCCAACGGTCTTGCCGATGAGGGATGCGCGTTCATCAGCATCTACGCTGAAGACCCTGAAAGCCTCAAAGGAGTCGATCCGGACCGCATCAGAAGAGCTCAGATAAGCAGCGGCAAGGCGCTTGAGCATTACCGCGAATTGCTGATGAGCAGCGCATGCCCGTGGACCGTCTGCTCGATCCCGTCGAAGGCATGGTCGCGCGCGGTGTTCCCGCAGCTCAGCGAAGAAGAAGCGGTCGCGAGGATGTGGGAAGAGATACTCGCGTGCTGCAGGATCGACGGCGGAGACGCGATCCAAAACTGGCAGAACCATATCGACGAGCTCAAGAAGCACGTAGACATCCTGAACGGATACAACTTCAAGACATTAAGATATAAGAACTCGGCCGGCACCAACGTCACGGTCGACCTCCCGGAAGGTCATTACTGGGAGGGCGGTTCGGAGAAGTCGGGCACGGGCGTGATCTTCTCGCCGAACTTCCCTACAGAAGAGGTGTTCACGCTTCCGGACAGAAACAGCATGAACGGCACCATCGTGTCCACGAAGCCGCTCAGCCACAACGGGACTGTCATCGAAGGGATCGTCTTTAAGGTAGAGAACGGAAAGATCGTCGAAGCTCACGCGGACAAGGGCGAAGACATCCTGAAGGACGCGATCACGGTAGACGAGGGAGCTTCGTACTTCGGAGAGGTGGCGCTGGTCCCTTATGATTCGCCGATCTCCAACAGCGGCGTGCTCTTCTTCAATACGCTGTTTGACGAGAACGCGTCATGCCACTTCGCTTTCGGACAGGCATATCCGCAGATCAAAGGCTCGGAGAACATGACTAAAGAAGAGCTCGAGGCGCGCGGAGCAAATACATCGATGACACATGTCGATTTCATGGTCGGTTCCGAAGATCTGGAGATCACCGGCATCACGCATGACGGCAGGGAGATCCCGGTATTCGTAAACGGCAATTTCGCATTCTAGAATATAAAACACAGAGCCTCTGATCATGTCGGTCAGGGGCTTTTCTGTATGCTCAGTCAGGCACATGTGATACAATTGTTAACGGGAAAACAAAGG
>OMSP01000140.1 GCA_900313775.1 uncultured Eubacteriales bacterium | reverse complement strand
TAATCATTGTTCATGATCTCCATGACTGCTTTTCCGAGGTTTCTTCGTGCTTTTTCGTCCGACACGATCTGCCGATACATATCGGGCATATCCGGGATAAAAATGCTTCTTTCTTCCGTAATGCTTCTGACCTCGTGAGTGATACCCATCATGCTCTCATTGATCAGCGGACGGTGGATGTTGAAAATGCCCTCAGCTCCGGTATCCGGCATCCTTTCGATCTCCTGATCCGTCCGGAGATCGATCACTTTACGGATATGGAGATCATCACGCATCGCCGCAAGATCCTTTTCGGATGCACGGAACAAAAAGGCTGACCTGAAAAGCATCCCGGAGCGGATCACCTTCCCGCCATTACCGGCCGTATTCCGCTCTGCTTTGCCTGCGTCCGGCGGAACATGTACCCGGATCCCGCCGAGATCACGCATATTATGGATCGTTTCAAACACTATCCTTCTGTCCATACTTCCCCTGTTCTCAACAGATATTCAATCAAAAACCGTGAGCGGGCATTCAGGCACCGTTCACGGCTTTGTCCAGGTCCTTATACGGGATGGTCCGGATGGTAGGTCGAGACCATATCCTGTACCAGACGCTTCATCTCGATCTCCTTGTTGGCATAAGCCAGACGCATGAGCAGTCTCAGCTGTTTAAAGAAGCTGTCGGCATCAAAGGGGATCGGACATCCGATGTGGATCAGATCATTGCTCGTCTTCCTGAGACCTTCCTCCGCCATGAGTTTTTCTTCGTAGAGTTTTTCACCGGGACGAAGACCCGTATATTCGATCTTGATGTCAATGTCAGGCCTGAGTCCGCTTAATCGGATCAGGTTGCGAGCCAGCGTGTCGATCTTGACAGGGCTTCCCATATCAAGTACGAAGATCTGGCCTCCGTCCGCATAGGTGCCTGCAAGCATGACAAGACTGACCGCTTCCGGGATCGTCATAAAGTAACGAATAATATCAGGATGTGTGACCGTGACCGGTCCTCCCTTTTCGATCTGCTTTTTAAATAGCGGGATAACGGATCCGTTCGATCCTAATACATTGCCGAAACGCACAGCCACAAACTCAGTCCGCACATGTTTAAAAACTTCACCGTCACCGCTCTTGTCTGCAGTCTGCTCACCGACGTGGGTATAGATCTGCGGGATCTCATTTGCCTTGCCTTCTTTGATCTTATGATCAAAGCTCTGGATGATCATCTCACAAAGACGCTTGGAAGCACCCATGATATTGGTCGGGTTGACCGCCTTGTCGGTAGATACCAGAACAAAACGCTCACAGCCGTGCACCATTGCGGCATAGGCAGTCTTATATGTACCAATGGCATTATTCTTGATCGCCTCGCAGGGGCTGTCTTCCATCAATGGCACGTGTTTATGAGCTGCCGCGTGATAGACGATATTGGGATGGTACTTTTCGAACAGGTCAAACATCTTGCGGCTGTCACGTACCGATCCGATCAGTACCAGCAAATTCAGATCCGGATGATTCTGTTTCAGCTCAAACTGGATGTCGTAGGCATTGTTCTCGTAAATATCGAAAATAATGAGCTGCTTGGGATCATGGCGGGCGATCTGGCGACAGAGCTCTGAGCCGATCGAACCGCCTCCGCCCGTGACAAGAACCACTTTCCCCGCAATATATCGGTATACCTCATCAAGGTTAGCCTTGATGGGTTCACGGCCGAGAAGGTCGTCTACAGAAACATTCTTAAGGGCGCTGACAGAGACATCGCCCAGAACAAACTGGTACATGCCCGGCAGGATCTTTAAGTCGCAGTTTGTCTCTTTGCATATATTGAGAATGTCACGTTTATTTTCCGCGCTTGCGCTTGGAATCGCGACAAAGATCTTGTTGATGTTGTATTTTTCTACCGCATGAAGGATATCTTCCCTGCCGCCGACAACGGGAACGCCGTCGATGTCACGGTTCCATTTATTCGGATTGTCGTCAATGATGCAGATGACACGGTCTCTGATCTCCCTGGAACGGTTGATATCACGAAGGATCATCTGCCCTGCGGAGCCGGCACCGATCAGCATAACGCGTCCCGCGCTCTCATCCAGTTTGCGCTTCACGCTTAAGTTGCTCGCGATCTTGACGAGCCGGTAGGAAAAGCGGATGCCGAGGACCATCGTGAACTGGAACATGGCGCCCATCATGTAATAGCTTATCGGCATTCGATGCAGCATCAGGGTGATCGCGGCGGTATGGAACACTGCAGTTACGGCAGACGCCATGAAGACCCTGAGCAGTTCATTATAGCTGGCAAAACGCCAGATACTCTTATATAACTTTAAGGCAAAGAAAATGATAATGCAGAAGATCGTATAGACAGGAACAAACGCTTTCCAGGACTGGAGGTATACCGCGTCGATCCTGCTGAATCTGCAGTCAAACCGGAGCCAGAGCGCCAGAAAATACGCCATATTGACGGCGATCACATCATAGATGATGAGAAGCGCCGCAATGGTGTGCCAGTGCTCAAGATGAAAACGTCCGTTTTGTTTCAGTTCCGTATTGCTCAT
>OMSP01000245.1 GCA_900313775.1 uncultured Eubacteriales bacterium | reverse complement strand
GAACCCGTACCGCCGGCTACACCTATGATCAAACAATCCATCAGGACATACCTCCGATTATCATTTCACAAAAAATACGAAAGCCCACACCCGTTTGATTTTATAATTTTCATGTTGTCTCAGTCAATGACGATTATGGCTGAAATCAATCTTCAGAACGTGCGCGGGCTTTTCAGAGCATCAGGTTCGCTGAATGCTCATTATTCGACCTTCATTATATTGTCTATTGAAAGAATAACTCCTTCTTTTCTGATCGCATCAAGCGCCTCGATCAGTTTTGACTTCTCGACCTCATATACTATGAAGATGATCGAGGCAGCGGCTTCGCCGTTCACTTCATAAGGAGCCTTCTGCTGCATTACTTCGATGCTGATACCGTAATCTCCGAACATGCTCGCGATCTTTCCGAGAACGCCGGCTCTTTCCGGAACCATCATACGGATATAGTATTTGTTGGATCCCTCGCCTGCATACTCAAGCTCTGAGTCGAACCTGAGCTGAGGTACAAGATCATATGCAGAGTTTTTCTCCAGATTGCGTGCTATGCCTATCACGTCACCAAGCACAGCGCTGCCGGTCGGCAGAGGACCTGCGCCTCGGCCGTAGAACATAAGGTTATCCACTGCGTTGCCGGAGACAAATACTGCGTTGAATTCATTGCCTACAGAAGCGAGAGGATGGCTGACCGGTACGAGTGCCGGCTCAACATTTCCGTACACTTTTCCGTTTTCTTCCTTTGCACTGGCAAGCAGCTTGATCCTGTAGCCGTTCTCAGAAGCATACCTGATATCTTCCTGTCCAACGGATGTTATTCCAACGGTAGGGATGATATCCGGTCCAGCGCCTATACCGAAGACAAGTGACATCAGGATAGACAGTTTATTGGCCGCATCGAAGCCTTCGACATCAGCTGTCGGATCTGCTTCGGCAAAGCCTTTTGCCTGAGCGTCCCTGAGCACCTCTTCATAAGGCGTTCCGTTTTCGCTCATCTGGGTGAGTATGTAGTTGGTAGTTCCGTTGAGGATGCCGTGGACCTCGGTAAAGCGATTGGACAGCAGAGCTGTTGTCAGCGATGTCAGGATCGGGATGCCGCCGGCCACGGCTGCTTCAAATCTGAGCAGGACATGGTTATCCTGTGCTATTTTTGCGAGTTTACTGCCGTTAGCTGCCAGAGCCGCCTTGTTGGCTGTTACTACGCTCTTTCCGTTTGAAAGGGCTCTTGCCATATATTCGGTCGCAGGCTCTATACCGCCGATCAGTTCGATCACGATATCTATTTCCGGATCATTCAATATATCGTCTACGTTCTGAGTATACTTTTCCGGAGGTACATATATTCCGCGATCCTTTTCCGGACTGCGGTTCAGGATCTTCACGATCTCAATGTCCAGTCCCGTAGTTTCGTAGATCTTCTGACGATTCATTTCGAGAGTCTGGTAAGTGCCTCTTCCGACATTACCGATTCCGAGCATACCTGCTTTGATCAGCTTTTTCATTGTTCTTGTCCCCTTTTAATGCTGCAAGCGAAAATTTGAAATAAATTATATCGCCAAAGAGCGAAGCTGTCTATGGAATAAACGATATGATCAGAGCTCGTTTCTTATCATGTCCTCAAATGACTCGCGTCTGACGGCCAGCTTTGCTTTGCCTTCGCTTATCATTATCATGGCCGGTCTCGGGATCCTGTTATAATTTGAGGCCATGGAATAGTTATATGCACCGGTAGTGAGAACTGCTATCAGATCTCCTCTCTCCGGTCTGGCTATCCTTATACCCTCGGCTATCCTGTCACCGCTCTCGCAGCACCTGCCTGCGACTGTACATTCATAGTCTGCAGCTTCTTTCATTCTCGACGCATTAAGAACGGTATACTGTGATTTGTACAGAGCATATCTCGGATTGTCTGTCATTCCGCCGTTAACAGTTACGTAGTTGCGGTATCCGGGTACTTCCTTGACTCCGCCGGCAGTATAAAGAGTGACTCCTGCATCGGCTGCGATGCTGCGTCCGGGTTCCATATAAATGACAGGTTTGTTTATCCCGTATTCACTGCATTTTGAATCCAGATGCTCTGATATCTCTCTGATCCTTCCTTCTATATCCATTTCCGGATCGGATTCTGTGTATCTTACACCGAATCCGCCTCCGATATTGAAGACCTCCATATGATATCCGGTCTCACGCTCCATATGTGCAGCGAATTCCGTAAGTATGTCTATCTGCCTGACGAACGAGTCTGTCTCAAAGATCTGCGATCCTATATGGCTATGGAAACCCGCGACCTTTATATTGCTGCATTCCAAAGCCTCACGGACAAAGATTTCGGCCTGTCCGGTATCTATCGGCACCCCAAACTGTGAGTCTACTCTGCCGGTATTGATCGCTTCAAGCGTGTGAGGATCGAGCCCCACGGTAAGCCTCAGCAGAACGTTCTGGCATACGCCCTTTGCTCCGGCGATACGGTCCAGAGACTTAAGTTCATTAAGGTTGTCTACGACGAAGTAGCCTATTCCTGCCTCGACGCCATATTCAATGTCATCGTCCGTTTTGTTAGTCCCATGGAAGAACATCTTTTCCGT
>OMSP01000127.1 GCA_900313775.1 uncultured Eubacteriales bacterium | reverse complement strand
TCCCGCAAGCTGTTCTTCGTATTTGAATCCGATCACTGCCTTGGCGTTGTCTGAGTCTTTAACAATGTCTTTGACTGACCAATCGCACTCTGACAGCTTATCAATGAGAAGCCTGATCAGGGAATGAGAGTCTTCGCCGGATTCCGAAGAAGACGGGGTAAACAGGCTCACACCGGTAGATACCGTCTGAACAAGCTCGACCTTCTTGAGCGCTTTGGCGGTGAGATAGGGTTTCAAACCGTCAAAGCCTCTTTTTTTCATGTCCAGAAAAGCTTTTCCAAGTACATACTCCGGGCTGATCTTTTTGAATAATCCAATTGCCATAGTTTTATGCTCCTTTCATGGGCACTTCTCTACAACCGAAAACGCTGAATTGTATATTGGAAAGCATAAATCAGAAAACGGTTTGTCGTTTTCGCAACACATTGTAGCATGTCAACTGCATAGTATTACATATAAGGGATAATGTCAAAACGCCGTGTCTTGCCGGCATATGACACAGAGAACCAAAAGACAGATAGATTAGCACAGACCGGATGACGATTATGCATTGAGCAGACGACAGTTTTTTAGTAGAATAAAGACATGAAATCTGAGAGCCGTCTGAAAAACTGGATCAGTGAATATCGGACAAGCCCGGAACTGAAGTCGCGTGTCAGGTTGTATTCCGGCGCGCTGCTGAACGCGGTCTTTGCCGTTTTTAAGATCTTTACCGGGATCATTTACCGCTCCACATGGCTGCTGGCAGCAGGAATCTATTTTCTGATCTTTCTGGGGGTCAGGATGCATGTCATCAACCTGGACCTTGCGGTCTTGAAAAGAGGAGAGGACCCGAATCACGAGAAAGAGTGGTCCTTCTACGGGAAGATAGGGTGGCTGATGTTTCTGATGGACATCGGACTGTCGGGCATCGTTGTGCAGGTGGTCAAGCAGAATGCGGCCAATACATATCCCGGCATTGTCATCTATCTGATCGCCCTGTACGCGTTTTACAGGTATATCACCGCAGTGATCAGGATCATAAAGGGCCGGGAGGAAGACCGTGTATATCTGTCAGCGGCCCGCTCGATAGACATGAGTTTTGCGGTTACTGAAATCTTTACGCTGCAGGTGGCGATGCTTTCGCAGTTTGGCCAGGGAAGGGATTACCATGTGGCGAATATCGTCACCGGTACGGCGGTTGCACTGATCGTTGCTGTGATCGCGATCGATATGATCCTGAAGTCGAGGCGTCATTTGAAAAACTGAACTCACAAGGGTTCATTGTCTGACTTATATATAGAAACTGACAAAGGAGAAGACATGGATAACGAAGAGAGAATCGTCCGTCTGGCGAAACCGATAAAGAAAGGCCTGCTGCGTCTGGTATTCAGCAGGTTTTTTGTGATCGCGCTCCTGCTGGTAGTGCAGGTAGCTGTCGCAGTGGTTGCATATATCCGGTTTTCCGACAAGATCCACATCCTGTTGTACATTCAGTGGGCGTTTGTGTTCGTGATGATCGTCTTTCTGTTCAACAGCAGTATGGACGCCTCCGCCAAACTCACCTGGATGCTGATCATAGCTCTGCTTCCGCTGGCCGGGGCTCTCATGCTGCTGTTCACCCAGTCCAATGTAGGTCACCGCAAAGAGACTGATTTTACCAGCAAGCAGATCGAAGACACACGCCATATGCTGGCTCAGCAGGAGAATGTCTTCAGAAGAGTGGAGAGAGACGGTTCGGGCACGGATGATCTGTGCAAATACCTAAATCTGAGCGGATGTTTTCCGCTGTACGACCGGACACAGGTCACCTATTTCCCGCTGGGAGAAAACAAGTTCGAAGCCATGCTCGAAGAGCTCGAGAAAGCTAAAGAATACATTTTCATGGAGTATTTCATCATCGAGGAAGGATATATGTGGGGGCGCATCCTGGATGTACTGACCCGCAAGGCCAAAGAAGGCGTTGAGATCCGCGTGATGTATGACGGTATGTGCGAAATGTCCACGCTGCCGCCGGATTACTGGAAACTGCTGGAGGAACAGGGGATACATGCAAGAGCTTTTTCGCCGATCGTAGCACTGCTGTCTACACACTATAATTACCGCGATCACCGCAAGATCCTGGTGATCGACGGGAAGGTCGCCTTTAACGGCGGCGTCAACCTGGCGGATGAGTACATCAACCGCATCGAACGGTTCGGACACTGGAAGGACACGGCGGTCATGCTCAAAGGGCCGGCGGTGCGCAGTTTTACGCTGATGTTTCTGCAGATGTGGCATATACGCGGCAAATATCCGGATTACGAGAAATGGCTGGGAGAAGATTTCCTGCGGAGCAACAGGGGATATTCCCCGGTGGTCAACGGCTATGTCATGCCCTACTGTGACTGTCCGCTCGACGGATATAAGGTCGGCGAGGCGGTCTATATGGATATCCTTAACCGGGCCACTGATTATGTGCATATCATGACGCCGTATCTGATCATCGACGACCGCATGGAAAATGCGATCAAATACGCGGCCCAGCGCGGAGTGGATGTCAAGCTCATCCTGCCGGGCATCCCCGACAAGTCGTTGGCTTACTCGCTGGCGAAGACGCATTACCGGTCTCTGGTTGCCGCCGGGGTGAAGATATACGAGTACACGCCCGGCTTCGTGCACGCCAAGGTCTTTGTCTGCGACGACATCAAGGCAGT
>OMSP01000077.1 GCA_900313775.1 uncultured Eubacteriales bacterium | reverse complement strand
GAGAGTCTCGAAGATACGATGCTGAGGCTGGAAAGGGGTGAGCTCCATGCGTAATATTATGAGAAAAGAGATGAAGCTCAGCGCTTCGGTGCTGTCGTATCTGTTCATTGCTTTCGGGCTGATGTTCTTCCTGCCCGGTTATCCGGTGCTCTGCGGCGTTTTCTTTGTGACGCTGGGGCTGTTTCAGAGCTTCCAGTCGGCCAGGGAGGCGAACGATATCGTGTTTTCCGCTCTGCTTCCGATCGCGAAGAAAGATGTGGTCAAAGGCAAATATCTTTTTGTATCTATGATCGAAATCTGCGGTCTGATCGTCATGACGGCAGCGATGATCATCCGCATGACCGTCCTGTCGGAGGCAGCTCCTTATCGCACCAATGCGCTGATGAATGCAAACCTGTTTGCTCTGGGCGCTGCGTTCTTCATCTTCGGATTGTTCAATCTGATCTTTGTCGGAGGCTTCTTCAAAACGGGCTATAAATTCGCGAAGCCCTTTGTCATTTATATCATTATCGCTTTTCTGGCGATCGGTATCTTTGAGGCGCTGCATCATTTCCCGGGGCTTGAGCCGCTGAACGCTTTCGGAGTTGAACACTTCGGCCTGCAAATGGTCTTGCTGATCATCGGCGTGGTGCTTTATGTTCTGCTGACATTGCTCTCATACAAAAAGGCATGCAGTGACTTTGAGAAGATCGATCTGTAATAAGCAACAGCGGGTTGCTTGTGCTTTGGGCGGGCAATAACCATAATAGAATTGCAGACAGGATCGAAAGGAGAGCAGTTCTATGGAGACCAGAGAAGTATTGAAAAACCTTCGGGAGGCCAGAAATCTTACCCAGGATGAACTGGCGGAACGCGTCATGGTGACAAGGCAGGCAGTCAGCCGCTGGGAGACCGGCGAGACCCAGCCGAACACAGACACTCTGAAGCTATTGTCCAGAGAGTTTGATGTGTCGATCAATACATTGCTCGGCAGTCCGCGTCAGCTGCGGTGCCAGTGCTGCGGCATGCCGCTGGAAGATTCGATCATCGGGAGAGATAAAGACGGTTCACTCAATGAGAACTACTGCCAGTGGTGCTACGCTGACGGGACATATACTTACAGTAACATGGATGATCTGATCGATGTCTGCATTCCCCAGATGGTGAAACAGGGGTTCTCCGAGAAACAGGCCCGCGAGTATATGGAGCAGATGCTCCCCACGCTGGACTACTGGAAGAAATATGAAGAGCTCAGCGATGAAGGGGAGTTTGAGGCATTTAAAGAGCAGTTGATCCGGGAGATCAATGATCTTCACATCGAAGGGATGCCCAAGGTGGAGAAGCTCAATGCCCTTGTCGGCAGGTTCGTGAATCTTGAGTATCCGCTTCCGAGCGGCATGAAAGCGAAGTTTCTGAACGACAACACGACCTATCTCGGAAATCAGCTGGAATCTGAGCTGGGCGGCGAGCGTTGCTTCGGCGTCCTCGCCAACATGGATTTCATCCTGATCTCGACTTACGAGAAGGAGGGAGCAAACCCGGAGCTGGTTCTATACAAAAAGAGATAAGGATCTCTAAACCGGTTTTGGAAGGAGTCGCGATGCGGCTCCTTTTTGTATGGAGTCAATTGCCGGCTCCTATTTGTGATATAATTAAACAACTGATTGAAGAATAAATGGAGGCAAACGAGATGGCGACTGGCAGAATGGAATTTCACGCGAGAACGATCCTGCAGCACACGAATTTCTGCTTTGTTTTTCCGAATGATGTGGAGATGGAGGAAGTGTTTGACAAGCGGTATTATGATCGCGGTCCGATGAATCTCATTCTTTTGCACGGACTGACGGGCACGGATACCGACTGGCTCTACGGCGGCAACGCGCAGGAGATGGCGATACAGTACAATCTCAACATCTTCATGCCGACTGCCGGAAATACCTTTTATCTCGATCAGGAGCGCAGTGAAGCCCGTTATGCGACATTCATCGCGGAGGAACTGCCTGACTATATTCGGCAGACTTTCGGTATCGATATGAAACGGGACGACACATTGATCGGAGGCCTCTCTATGGGCGGCTACGGAGCCATTCACACAGCGCTGGCCTATCCGGACAGATTCAAAGCCTGCCTGGCGCTCTCATCGGCGATCCATATCAGAGATATCGCTGAAGAAATGAAAAGCGGCGTCGGAGGAGCGATATCCGTTGAATTGAGCCGGGAGATATTCGGCGATCCCGATAAACTTGTCGCATCAGACAAGAATCCGGAAGTACAGTACAGGCAGCTTCTGGAAAAG
>OMSP01000024.1 GCA_900313775.1 uncultured Eubacteriales bacterium | reverse complement strand
ATGAAATCTCTGCTGCCTTATGCTGATATCCTCAAAGTGTCGGACGAAGAGATGCCGATGCTGACGGGGACTGAAGATCTCGAAGAAGGATCCCGCATCCTGAGCGGATACGGTGCCGCGCTCGTGATGGTGACTCTGGGTGATAAAGGTGTCTTTGCCAGACGGGGGGAGTACACGGTGCTTATCCCGGGTATCAAGGTCGATGTGGCCGATACAAACGGAGCAGGAGATACTTTCCTCGGAGCTATGCTTGCTCAGATCGCGGCTAAAGACTGCAGACCTGACGGGATAGGGGACAAAGAACTGGAAGACATGCTCAATTACGCCAACAGGGCGGCGGCACTGACCTGTTCGCGACCCGGCGCGATACCGGCCATGCCCTATGCGAGTGAATTGGAATAACTGACATGGCAGAGAGAACGGATCATTTCAAATCCAGATTAGCGCATCATATCGACGAGCTGAGGGATCTCTATCTCGGTATTTATCATGATGAGGGGGCGTTTCAGTATTTCCTTGATATGCTTCGGGACGCTTATCGTGCACGCAAGGCCTCGCTACGCAGACGGGATCTTCATGAGATCGCGCGCGCGGGCGGGAGGCTGTCGCAAAAAAGGATCGGCATGATGCTGTATACCGAAAATTTCGCCGGTGATCTGAATGGTGTAAGGGAAAAGATCCCCTACCTGAAAGAATGTGATGTCAATTATCTTCATCTTATGCCGCTGCTGGATTCTCCTGAGGATAAGAGCGACGGCGGATATGCGGTATCAGATTTCAGAAAGGTGAGACCGGATCTCGGGACCATGGAAGATCTCGAGGCGCTTACCTCTGCCTGTCACCGCAGGAAGATAGAAGTCTGTCTAGATTTTGTCATGAATCATACGAGCGATGAACACACCTGGGCAAAAGCTGCGCGCGCCGGAGACATGACTGCGCAGGAGAGGTATTTTTTCTACGACAACTGGGATATACCTGATCAGTTTCAGGAGCATTTGCCGGAAGTGTTCCCCGCGACGGCACCCGGCAATTATACTTATCTCGAGGACTGCGGCAAGATCGTAATGACGAGTTTTTATCCCTTCCAGTGGGATCTCAATTACGCCAATCCCATGGTCTTTAACGATATGACGGACAATCTCCTGTATCTGGCCAACAGGGGAGTAGACATCGTGAGACTGGATGCGGTCCCCTATATCTGGAAGGAGATCGGAACCAACTGCCGCAATCTGCCCCAGGTCCATACGCTGGTGCGGATCATGCATCTGGCCTGCGACATCGTATGTCCGAGCGTTATGCTTCTGGGGGAGGTCGTGATGGAACCTTCTCAGGTACTCCCGTATTTCGGTACTCCTGAAAAGCCCGAATGCGACATGCTCTATAACGTCACGACGATGTGCACGATCTGGCATACGCTGGCGACCCGTGACACGAGACTTCTGAGACATCAGATCGGGCAGTTGGAGGGTCTTCCGGCAGGATGCCTGTTTCAAAACTATCTGCGCTGTCATGACGATATCGGCTGGGGTCTTGATTACGGTTTTCTCGGATGGTTCGGCATGACGGAGGGACCGCATAAGAAATACCTGAATGATTATCTGACCGGCAAATGGCCGGGCAGTCCCTCGCGCGGTGAGCTGTACAATGATTTTGAGGCATTGCAGGACGCGAGACTCTGCGGCACGACGGCTTCGCTTTGCGGGATCGAGTCCGCACTGTACGAGGACGATCAGGATTCTCTAAGCTTGGGTATCGCAGCCGATCTGATGATGCATGCGCTGATGTTCACCTTGCGCGGCATCCCTGTTCTCTACAGCGGAGATGAGATCGGTATGCTCAACGATTACAGTTATCACAATGATCCCGCCAAAGCGGCTGACAGCCGCTTTATCCACCGGGGAGAGTTCGACTGGTCGCTCTGTGAACAGCGGCATGAGACTGATACGGTTGCGGGAGCTGTCTTTGAAGGACTCAGCCGCTTGATCCGTATCAGGAAATCCCACGAAGTCTTTCGTTCCGACGCCGCTATGTATACAGTAGATACGGAAAATGATCATATCATGGGGATCGGCCGAAACTTTGACGGACGGGAGCTTCTCGCAATCTTCAATTTCTCGCCCGAATACTGTGCGGCTCAGATCGACACTGCCGGCTGGCAGGACATCACGGATCCTGAACGCGATTTCGTCCCGGGAGAGGGTGCGCGTATGGAATACTGGCTGGAACCCTACGGCTTTCGCTGGCTGATACGCGATACCCGGCAAACTGTATAAATTTTCCTATTCTCTATTAAATATGATATAATTCACTATTATCGGTATATTAATTCACAGGAGGAGAACGACAATGAAAAAATTAGTTTCGATTCTGGCAATGATGGCATTGGTAGTCAGTATGCTGGCTCTGACCGGATGCGGCGGCTCCGATGCAGGAAAGAGCGATGAGGGCGGCAAGAAGTATGTCATCGCGACAGATACTGTTTTCGCCCCGTTTGAGTTCACCGATGAGAACGGCGAGTTCGTCGGTATCGACGTAGATATCCTGGCGGCGATCGCTGAGGATCAGGGATTTGATTATGATCTGCAGTCTCTCGGCTTCGACGCAGCTCTGGCAGCTGTTGAGTCCGGACAGGCGGACGGCATGATCGCCGGTATGAGTATCACAGACGAACGCAAGGAGATCTATGACTTCTCCGATGAGTACTATGATAGCACGGTCTGCGCCGCGGTCAAGGCGGATGCGGATTACGCTTCCCTCGATGACATCAAGGGACAGACTGTCGTCGTAAAGACCGGTACACAGTCAGCGGCATGGGCTGAGGAGATCTCAAAAGACTATGATCTCAAGCTCGTCTACAAAGATGACTCCGCTATGATGTATCAGGAAGTGCTTTCCGGCAATGCGGCAGCCTGCTTCGAGGACTTCCCGGTCATGGCTTACGGCGTATCCCAGGACAACGGACTCAAGCTTCTCGTTGAAAATCAGGAAAGCTTTGCGACTCCTTACGGCTTCGCTGTCAAGAAGGGTGAGAACGCTGAGCTTCTCGAGAAGTTCAACGCCGGTCTGAAGAATATCAAGGACAACGGCAAATATCAGGAAATCGTTGATTCCTACACCAAATAGGAGTATTGAATGAATCTGCTGGGAGTACTGCAAGACGCCTACCCGACGCTGTTAAAAGGACTGTTCACGACCGTTGAAGTGACCGTGATCTCCCTTTTGATAGCGACGGTGCTGGGCATTATAACCTGTATGTTCCGCATCAGCCATATCCCGCCGCTGCGGTGGCTGGCCAAGTTCTATATCTGGCTGATCCGTGGAACACCCATGCTGGTGCAGGCCATGTATATTTACCTGGCTCTGCCCCAGCTTTTGCAGATGATCACAGGATCCAATGTGAAGATCAGCATTATGTCAGCCAGCATTGCGACGCTGGCGCTCAATGCCGGTGCCTATATGTCTGAGATCTTCCGCGGAGCGATCGAGGCGGTCGACAAGGGACAGACGGAGGCCGCCCGTTCGCTTGGGCTTTCCTACGGACAGACGATGCGCAAGGTCGTTCTGCCGCAGGCGGTCAGGATCTGTCTGCCCTCACTGGTCAACCAGTGCATTATTACTTTAAAGGACAGCACGATCCTCTACGCGATCGGTCTCGCGGAGATCATGTACTACGGCAAGGTGTATGTGGGACGGACCTTTGCAGTGTTTGCCACCTACACATGGATCGCGGTATTCTTCCTGGTGGTCATCTCCATTCTGTCCATTATCTCCAGAAGGATCGAAGACAGATTGAAGGGCAAGAGGAGGCGCAGAGATGAAAACAAGTAATGAACCTAAGATCATCATCCAAGACCTCCGCAAGAACTTCGAGATGGAGGTCCTCAAGGGCATCAATGCAGAGATCGACAAGGGCGAAGTGGTCTGTGTGATCGGACCGTCCGGTTCGGGCAAGAGTACTTTCCTGCGCTGTGTCAACGCGCTGGAGGAGGCGACGGGCGGACATATCTATGTAGACGGTGAGGAGATCACGGGCAAGGACGCCGATGTCAACAAGATCCGCCGCCATATCGGCATGGTTTTTCAGAGATTCAACCTGTTTCCGAACATGACTGTTCTCGAGAACATTGCTATGGCGCCGGCTCTTCTTAAGATCAAGTCAAAGGAAGAGTCCAACAAACGGGCCATGGAGCTTTTAGAGCGCGTCAATCTGGCTGAGAAAGCACATGTTAAGCCGGAAGATCTTTCCGGCGGACAGCAGCAGCGCGTGGCGATCGCACGCGCTCTGGCCATGGATCCGGACATCATGCTCTTTGACGAGCCGACATCTGCCCTCGATCCCGAGATGGTCGGCGAGGTGCTTTCTGTCATGAAAGAACTCGCTGAAGGCGGCATGACGATGATGGTCGTCACCCATGAAATGGGTTTTGCCAGGGATGTGGCGGACCGTGTCTTCTTTGTCGATGAAGGCATTATCATGGAGGAGGGGACACCGGAGGAAGTCTTCGATCATCCGCAGAATCCGCGCACACAGAGCTTCCTGAGTAAAGTGCTTTAAACCGAAGAGTAATTCTATATGCAAGATACAAAAACAAATAAGACGAAAGAATACAAGCGAAGAAGAGGGGATAGAAAAGACGGCAGACTGATCCGAGAGATCGATCCCCTGCACTATGTGACAGGGGTCATCTATCCTCATCGATGTGACAATGAAGCCTATATCGCTGAAAGGATCGACCTGACAGCGATAAATGAATACCTGGCCCGGAAAAACGCAGACGATCCTGAATACAAATATAATATGTTTCAGATCATCGTGACATCTCTTCTCAAGACGATCACGCTGCGTCCGGTGATGAACCGCTTTATAGCGAACGGTAAGTTTTATCAGCGCAATGAGATATCCGCGTCCTTTGTAGTCAAGCAGATCTTTTCGGACAGCGGCGGAGAAGTGCTTGCCTTCATTCGTGCCAAGGAGGACGACACACTGGATACGATACATCAGGATATCTTTCGCCAGGTCAGCAAGTTCCGCGGCGAGGGATATGTGGACCCGTCCTCGGACGCGATGGATGTATTCAACAAGATGCCGCGATGGCTTTCCCGGTTTCTTCTGAAACTGGTGATGAAGCTGGACAAAAGAGGACGCGTTCCGCAGTTTCTGATCGAGACAGATCCCTACTATTCGTCCTGCGTCATCTCCAATGTCGGGTCGATAAGGCTCAAGAGCGGGTATCACCATCTGACAAACTGGGGGACCTGCTCTTTGTTCTGCCTGATCGGTGAGATCAAAAAGAGACCGGTCTTCGCCGATGACGGGACCTTTGAAATGCGGCCTACCGTCGATCTGGGGATCACGGTCGACGAGCGTCTCGGTGACGGATATTACTATTCCAGGACCATTAAACTGTTGAAATACCTGTTGCATCATCCGGAACTGCTGGAACGGCCTTTGTCGGAAAAGGTCGACTTTGATAACGGGGATGAATAAGGAGATAAGATCATGACCAATACGACCGTAGCTGCACCTTGGATCGATCACCTCGACGGACTGCCCTCTACGCTGGATTATTTTCACGGCTCGATGTTCGAGGCGGTGGAACGCGCGGCGCAGCTCTATCCGCGGAAGGTGGCTTTTGATTTCATGGGGAGTTCCACGACCTATCGCGAGATGATCGAGAACATCCACAAATGCGCGCGCAGTCTCTACTATCTGGGCGTGCGGCCGGGTGACAGAGTGACGATCGCTCTGCCGAATTGCCCGCAGGCTATCTATTCCTTCTACGCCACCAATATGATCGGCGCTATCGCCAATATGATCCATCCGCTGGCCAGCGAGAAAGAAATTGAATTCTATCTAAATAAATCAAAAAGTGTCGCAGCTATCACGTTGGACCAGTTTTATTCGAAATTCGAAGCCGTTCGCGACAATACCTGTGTAGAAAATATCATCATCGCAAGTGTCAAAGACGAGCTCTCACCGACGCTCAAAGCCGGCTATATGCTGACCGAGGGACGCAAGATCGAACCCATACCCTTTGACGCACCGGTCATCCTGTGGAAACAGTTCCTCAAGATGGAGAAAGCCTGTACGGAGGACTACCGCTGTGATAAGGGTGCGGACGATATCGCCGTCATCCTCTACTCCGGCGGTACGACCGGCAAGACCAAGGGCATCATGCTCTCCAATCTGAACTTCAATTCCTCGGCGGAGATGATCATCTCGTCGAATCCGATGTACAGACCGGGTGACCGTATGCTGGCGGCTCTGCCGCTGTTCCACGGATTCGGTCTGGGCGTCTGCATCAACGCGATGCTGACCCATGGCGGCCGCTGTGTGCTGGTGCCTAGGTTTACTGCCAAGAGCTACGCCAAGCTGATCGTCAAGTATAAATGCAATTATATCGCGGGTGTGCCGACGCTGTTCGAGGCGATGCTGCGTCTGCCGACGATGCAGAAAGCCAACCTCTCCTCGCTCAAGGGAGCCTTTTCAGGAGGCGATACGCTCTCCATGGATCTGAAGCGCAGGATGGATCAGTTCTTTGCGGATCATCACGCGACTATTCAGGTGAGAGAGGGTTACGGCATGACAGAGACGGTGACAGCCTGTAT
>OMSP01000263.1 GCA_900313775.1 uncultured Eubacteriales bacterium | reverse complement strand
CAGTCAGACGCTGCGGATGGCTTCCGATCCTTCAGGGTCCCCGTCGAAACCTTTACAGGCCCTTAGAATCATTTTTGTTTCTTTTTGTTATTCTATATCGATCTCCTCTCCCGGCTCCAGGATCATTTTGTTCGGCGCGTTGAACTTCTCAGCTCTCTGTCTGTCAAAATGGCCAGGATCATCTGCCGCGACGATGTGATAGGGGATGTTGTGCTTTGCCCCCACCAGCTCAGCACATTCCGCGGCTTCGTCAAGGTCCATATTGTATACTCCGTCACAACAGAAGAACGCATAGTCGATCTCTTCGTCTGCCAGCTGTGACATCTGGTCGGTGGTCGAAGTATCTCCGCTCACATAGACTTTCCTGCCGTTGCTGAATGTCAGTACATATCCCACACATTCATGTATATCGTGGTTTTTATTGTTGCCGGCTTCGACAGCTTTCACCTTGACATAGTCCAGGTCGAAGTCCTTCTCCTTCAGCGCTTCTTTCTGGGTGATCACCCTGCAGTCATCGCTTCGGTCTTTGATCAGATCCAGAGCCGTATGATCAGAGTGTGCATGTGTCACCAGGATCAGATCTGCCGGCAGATCATAGGCATCGCCTGCAAAGGGATCAATATAGATCACCTTGCCTTCGCCGGTGACTATGCGGATACTCGCATGTCCCATATACAGCAGTTTCGGATCGTTGGTCATTTCCTTGTCCTCGGTCGGTGCTTCGGGTGTCTGCGTTGCTTCTTCAGCACCTGTCTCTTTTTTATCTGCCTCTTCGGGCGTATCGCCGCCGTCACTGCCACAAGAAGCGAGCAGGAGGGCAGCGCCCGTCAACAGAATTGCGATACCGGTAATAAGTCTTCTTCTCATCAGCCGAGATTCCTCACTTTAAAGTCTCTCTCCGCCTCCCGCTTCATATCTTTCTTCTGTATATCGCGCCGCTTGTCATAGAGTTTCTTACCGCGCGCCAGTCCGATCAGGACTTTTGCGTGCTGCCCTTTGAAATAGACCTTGAGCGGCACGATCGTCACTCCCTTCTGCTGCACTTCTCCGAAGAGTTTGCGGATCTCGCTCTTATGCAGGAGAAGTTTGCGCGGACGCAACGGGTCCCGGTTGAAGAGATTGCCCTTCTCGTACGGACTGATATGCATACCGTACACTACGGCCTGCATGTCGTCAATACGCACGAAAGCCTCTTTTATGGAGCACTTCCCCGTGCGCAGAGATTTGACCTCTGTGCCTGCCAGGGCAATGCCCGCCTCATACGACTCAAGTATCTCATAGTCGTGATAGGCTTTCTTGTTGTTGGCAATTAATTTTTCAGCCGTTTTTCCCATTGATGCCTTCTCTTCGTTAAATGAGGCCGCCGCACAAGCGGCAGCCTCGTTGTTGCTTCATCACATATCCGTTCAGGAAAACATGCTCATATTGAGCAGTGCGGCGAAGACCAAAAACAGTGCAGCGAGAACGCGCGTGATCATCACCAGCTTTCCTTCCATGGACCGACCTTTGTTCTGTCCCCAGTAGGTATCTGCCATGCCGCTGATCGAACCCAGTCCGGCTGACTTTCCCTCCTGCGCCAGCACAATGATCGTCAAGGCTACGCAGTCAATCATTAATAAAATCTCTATGATTACTTTTAATGCACTCATACAATCTCCTTTAGAGCTTGTTTATTCTATCACAGAACATGTTCACTGGCAATCAGGTCCGAGCACATATTTCTCGATCACCTGAGCCACGCCGTCCTCCTCATTGGAGGGAGCGATGATATCGGCCTGCTCCTTCATCTTCGGGTTGCCGTTGGCCATACAGACCGAAGTGCCGACCGCCGAGAGCATCGCCGCGTCGTTGGTACTGTCGCCGAAGGCCATCATCTGTGCTGTCGTGATCCCGAGCATTTCTCCAAGGATCTTTAACGCAGCTCCCTTGTCGACTCCCGGTGCGCTGACTTCCAGGTTGATCGGAAAGGCGTCGGACAATGACAGTCCTTCTCCTGTCTCCTCGAAACGCCGGATAGCGTCTCGACGGTCCTCCTCTGTCTTAAACAGCGCATGAGCCTTCTCAATGTCCTGATCCATCAATGCCCGGATATCCGGCACGACTTTTCTCGTCCTGAGGACATAATCGTGCACAGCCTGATTGGGCACATAGTCCCGCAGGTTTTCAAGCTGCGGTTCTGATATATAGCCGGTACCGTCGATATAGATCTCCTTTACCACATCGTAATGATCGAAGATCTCATAGATCGGGCGGACCAGCCGTTGCGGGATATATGCCTGATGCAGGATCTTCCCGCTCTGCAGATCCTCGATCCGCGCTCCGTCCGTGCTGACCGCATAGCGGAAACACGGCTGTCCTTTGATCTCTTCCGGTACAGCAGTGATCGGTCTGCCGGTCGCAATGACCGTCTCGATACCGCTGTCCGAGGCTGCCTGCAGAGCCCGGCGGGTGCGCTCCGTCAACCGTTTGTCATCGGTCACCAGCGTTCCGTCCAGGTCGAAGGCCAGCAGTTTGATGTCTTTACACGAGCTCAATCAACACCATCATCGCACCATCGCCCTGGCGAGGTCCGATCTTGACGATACGGGTATAGCCGCCCTGGCGGTTCTCATACTTCGGCGCGATCTCTGTAAAGAGCTTTTCTGCCATATCGATCTTCTTGGTGTTCTTTTTGCGGCCTGCTCCCGTCTCCGGCTTCTCAACGACCGGTACGAGGAATTTGTTCATCAGGCGTCTCGCATGTACTTTGGACGGAAGGTCGCGCTTGATGTCGCGGTCCTCGGTGTCATAGACAGTCTGCTTCTTGCCGTCGACGACTTCCTTGACTCTCTTGCCGTCCTTATCCTTGCGGGCGACCTTTGCCTGGATCGTGACCTCTTCTTCGTTGTCCTTCTCGCGGACAGCCAGAGCGATCAGCTTCTCCGCCTGCTTGCGGATCTCCTTGGCCTTCTGCTCTGTTGTCACGATCTTGCCGTGATAGAGAAGCGCTGTCGTCTGGTTGCGAAGCAGGGCTTTTCTCTGATCACTGGTGCGTCCTAATTTTCTGTATTTTGCCATTTGTAAATCCTTCCTTGTCTCCGCTCATCCCTGCCGTCGGTCTTACGGGAGGCGGCGCAGCGTGCTCGTCGGTCTTATCGCTGCCTTACTCTTCGCTTTGCTTTAAGTCCAGGCCGAGCTCATGAAGCTTGCCGAGGACTTCATCCAGGGATTTCTTCCCGAGATTTCTCACGCGCATCATATCCTCCACCGTGCAGTTCGTGAGCTGCTCGACGGTGTTGATATTGGCGCGCTTCAGACAATTGTAGGAGCGGACGGAAAGCTCGAGCTCGTTGATATTCATCTCGAGTACTTTCTCTTTCTCGTCATCCTCTTCCGCGACCATGACTTCCGCCTGACGGGCGACATCCGACAGATCGATAAAGAGCTGCAGATGCTCGGAAAGGACCTTGGCCGCCAGTGAGACGGCATCGCTCGGGTCGATATTGCCCTTGGTCCAGACATCGAGTGTCAGTTTGTCATAGTCGGTGATCTGACCGACACGTGTATCTTCCACAGTCATATTGACGCGTTCGATAGGCGTGTAAATGGAGTCGACTGGAATCGTGGTCTCATCCATATCTTCGGTCTTGTTGCGCTCTGCGCTCACATAACCGCGGCCTCTGGTGATGGTCAGTTCCGCACTGAGGTGGGACTCCGCGCCGTCAAGAGTCGCGATGACATGCTCGGGGTTGACGATCGTGATATCGGAATCGGCCTTGATATCCGCTCCGGTGACCACGCCCTCACCCTTATAGTCGATATACGCGCGCTTCGGCGAATCATCGTCCGAGTCGTCGGTGATGATCAGATCCTTCAGGTTCAGGATAATCTCCGTCACATCCTCCTTGACGCCGGGGATGGTAGAGAATTCGTGATAAATGCCGTCAAACTTGACCTGGCTGATAGCAGAACCCGGGAGCGAGGAGAGCATGATCCTGCGCAGGGAATTCCCCAGCGTCAGAGCATAGCCTCTCTCCAGCGGTTCAACGACAAAACGCGCATATTTCTGATCCGGTGAGCTCTCTGTAATATTGATATTAGGTTTGTTAAAATCAAGCACTGGCACACCTCCTGATTCTTCTGATTATTTCGAGTACAACTCGACGATCTGCACCTCATCGACAGGCACATCGATCTCTTCTCTTGTCGGAAGAGCCTTGACCGTCCCCTTAAAGTTCTCTGCGTCGACTTCCAGCCACGCCGGAACCAGGCGTCCGCCTGTCGTTTCGAGGATGTCCTTGAAGCGCACGGAATCGCGCTTGTTCTCACGAACCTCAATGACATCGCCGACACTCAGACCGAAGGACGGAATGTTGATCGGATGTCCGTTGACCTGTACCAGCTTATGACTGATGATCTGCCTTGCCTCACGGCGTGTGCGGGCAAATCCCATGCGGAAAAGGACATTGTCGACTCTGGTCTCCAGAAGAATCATCAGGTTGGTACCTGTCATACCCTTCATCTGCTTCGCCTTGTCGTAATAGTTTCTGAAAGGTTTCTCAAGCACACCGTAGATGAACTTTGCCTTTTGTTTCTCGCGCAGCTGCATACCGTACTCACTCATCTTGCGGGAACGGCGGTTCAGCTGACGATTGGACTTTTTATCTATTCCCAAATAGATCGGATCTAAACCGAGAGATCTGCATCTTTTAAGAACCGGTACTCTGTTTACTGCCATATAGTTAACCTCCTAAAAATCAGTCAATGATTACACTCTTCTGCGTTTCGGCGGACGACATCCGTTGTGTGGCACAGGTGTCACGTCACGGATACTGGTTACATTGATGCCGCATGCCTGTAAAGCCCGGATCGCCGCTTCGCGGCCGCTGCCCGGTCCTTTGACCATAACATCCACTGATTTTAGTCCATGTACCAGTGCTGCCTTGGCTGCTGTCTCGGCAGCCATCTGCGCTGCATAAGGAGTAGATTTCTTTGAACCTCGGAATCCAAGACCGCCCGCGCTCGCCCAAGAAAGAGCGTTACCCTCGGTGTCCGTCAACGTCACGATCGTGTTGTTGAAGGAAGCCTGGATATGAGCCTGTCCCCGTTCAACGTTTTTCTTGACACGTCTCTTGGTTGTTTTCTTTACTGCTTTCTTTGCCATTAAACTAACCTACTTTCTTACGTTATCTTACTTTTTCTTATTTGCTACAGTTCTTCTCGGTCCCTTGCATGTCCGGGCGTTCGTCTTAGTCTTCTGTCCGCGTGACGGCAGAGACTTACGATGACGGATACCGCGGTAGCAGTTGATCTCGCGAAGACGCTTGAGATTGAGCTGACGCTCACGTCTGAGATCACCTTCGACCATCTGGGTGTCCTCGATGACAGTGCTGATCTTCTTGACTTCCTCGTCTGTCAGATCGCGCACGCGTGTATCGGGATCCACGTCGGCTGCCGCCAGGATCCTTTTGGAGCTGGTCAGACCGATACCGTAGATATAAGTAAGTCCGATCTCTACACGCTTGTCTCTAGGCAAATCAACACCTGCTATACGAGCCATGTGCTTTCTCCTTTCTTATATGCTGAATGATTAACCTTGTCTTTGTTTGTGCTTCGGGTTCTCGCAGATAATGCGTACTTTACCCTTGCGTCTGATAACCTTGCACTTTTCGCACATCGGTTTTACGGATGAACGTACTTTCATTGATAAGACCTCCTTTGAAAGCTCCCTTATTTATCCCGCCAGATAATGCGTCCTTTGGAAAGATCGTAGGGAGAAAGCTCCAGCGTGACTGTATCGCCCGGCAGGATCTTGATATAGTTCATACGAAGCTTCCCGCTGATATGGGCGAGCACTCTGTGTCCGTTTTCCAGTTCCACCTGGAACATAGCGTTCGGGAGTTTCTCGACTACCACGCCTTCGATTTCAATCACATCTGCTTTAGACATCTTGTTTCTCCTCTTGGTCTTCCCTGTTCAGTCGTTTGAGTAACGCGACGACCGCTCCGTTATCCATCGTCTCCACATCGGCTCCGGTCTTCGCCGGTTGGATATGTCTGACATTCTTTTTCTTCGGTCTCTCTTTCGTGCGGGTCCGTCCGTCGATCAGATAGACCTCTCTGCCTTCGACACGCAGTATCAGATACCACTGTCCCTTGTCATGTCCGGCCAGAGAGCGTGCCGCCATGCCGGGTTCGACTGTCAACATCGCTTCCGCTCAGTCCAGCAGTTTGTCCAGAACTGCGAAGACATTATCGCGTCCGATCGTGCCGTCGACGTTCTCCAGGACCTTCTGGTCCGCATAGTAGTCGATCAGCGGCTGGGTCTGCTCATGGTAGACTCTCAGTCTGTTTGCGATCGTCTCCGGATTGTCATCTTCGCGCTGGATCAGTTCAGCGCCGCAGACATCACAGACCCCTTCCTTCTTCGGAGGGACATTGACCAGATGATAGCTCGCTCCGCATCCCGGACAGACGCGTCTGCCGGCCATGCGATTGATGATGAACTCATCCGGGCAGTCGATATTGAGTGCGTAGTCAATGCCGGATTCTGCGTCTTCAAGAGCCTTGGTCAGCGCATCAGCCTGAGGCAGTGTGCGCGGAAAACCGTCGAGGATAAAGCCCTTCGCACAGTCATCCTTGGCCAGACGGTCTACTACGAGTGAGACGACCAATTCATCCGGTACCAACTCTCCCTTGTCCATATAGGTCTTGGCCTTCGCGCCAAGCTCCGTGTTGTTCTTGATATTCTCTCTGAAAATATCACCGGTCGAAATATGCGGAATCTGATATTTCTCTTCCAGATAGGCTGAAAATGTGCCTTTCCCTGCGCCGGGAGCTCCAAGCATAATGATATTCATATTCCACCTCTTTCTTTAACCGTTCAAAAAGCCTTTGTAGTTGCGTACCAGCATCCTGGATTCGATCTGCTTCAGCGTCTCCAGCACAACACCGACCACGATGATGAGCGAAGTACCGCCGAAAGATACATCGGCTCCGAATACGCCGTTGAAGAAGAACGGTATCACCTGTACGATCACGAGTCCGACAGCACCGATAAAGATGATATAGTTCAGGATCTTCGTCAGATAATCAGCCGTCGGCTTGCCCGGACGGATGCCCGGGATAAACCCGCCGCTCTTCTTCATATTGTTGGAGATCTCGAGCGGGTTGAATGTGATCGCCGTATAGAAGTACGCGAAGAACACCGTCAGTATGATATAGACGATAAGACCCCAGGAGTACTTCATCGAGCCCGGATCCAGCCAGTTGCCGGAGGAGAATCCTTTGAGGACCTCTCCCTGCTGCTTCCCGAAGAACGACGCGATCACGACCGGAAACTGCATGATCGATGACGCGAAGATGATCGGGATAACGCCGGCCGTATTGACCTTTAACGGGATATGGGAGGACTGTCCTCCGTAGCTTCTGCGTCCCTGCATCTTCTGTGAGTACTGGACTGCGATCCGTCTCTCCGCATCCTGAAGGATGATGACAAAGACCACCACTGCCAGGATGATCGCGATAATGATCAGTGCGTACAGCAGTGCGTTCGCGAGCTTCTCGCCTTTGATAAACTGCTTGTACAGCGACTGGAAATCGCTCGGCATACGCGAAACGATATTGATCAACAGGACGATCGAAATACCGTTGCCGACGCCGTTTTCCGTGATCCGCTCACCTATCCACATCAGGAAGGCCGAGCCCGCCGTCAGCACCAGGATGACGATCAGGCAGTTCAGGAAATTGTACTTGATCAGCAATCCCTGTCTGCCAAAGCCGATAGCCATCGCGGATGATTCCAGGAGCGAGAGCCCAACTGTCATATAACGCGTGATCGCGACGAGCTTTTTGCGTCCTTCAGCGCCTTCGCGCTGCATCTCCTCGAGCTTCGGAATAGCGATCGTCAGAAGCTGTACGATGATGGACGCCGTGATATACGGTGTGATCGACAGCGCAAAGACCGCCATGGTCTCGAACGAGCCGCCGGTGAACGCGTTCAGGAAATTGGACGCGTCGCCTCCGACGCTCTCAAAGAACTGCTTGATATACTCGGCATTCACGCCGGGTGTCGGCAGCTGCGATCCCAGACGGATCAGCACCAGCATCATCAGCGTATAAAACAGACGCTTTCTGATGTCAGGTATCTGGAACGCTTTTTTTACAGTTTCAAACATCAGATCACCTCAGCTGTGCCGCCCAGGGCTTCGATCTTCTCCTTGGCTGACGCGCTGTAAGCATTGACCTTGACGGTCAGCTTCTTGGTCAGCTCTCCGCCGGAGAGGATCTTCACGCCATCGCGCGGATTCTTGACGATGCCTGCCTCACGCAGCGCTTCGATCGTGACTTCGCTGCCCTCGTCAAAGCGCTCAAGCTGGCTCAATTTCACCTCGACGATATCCTTGGAAGAACGGCATTTGAAACCCTTCTTCGGAAGGCGTCTGTACAGAGGCATCTGACCGCCTTCAAAGCCGATACGCGGAGCACCGGAACGAGCCTTCTGACCCTTGTGTCCTTTGCCGGCTGTCTTGCCGTTACCTGAACCGTGGCCGCGGCCTCGTCTGAAGTTATTGCTGGTCTTGGAGCCGTCTGCTCCCGCCAAATTCGATAAATTCATATTAAGCCTCCTCCACTTTCACTAAATGTCTGACCTGCTGGATCATTCCACGGGTAGCCGCGTTGTCCGGCAGCTCTACAGTCTTGCCGATCTTGTTCAGCCCCAGCGCCGTCACCGTCTTGCGGTGCTTCGGAATGGAGCCGATGGTCGATTTGACCAATGTTACCTTAAGATTTGCCATAACGGTTCCCCCTTTATCCTACGATCTCTTCGACAGACTTGCCGCGCAGAGTGGCCACCTCTTCCGGTGTCTTGACCTGGCGCAGTCCCTCGACTGTCGCGAGCACGACATTCTGCTTGTTATTGGAACCGAGAGACTTGGTACGGATATTCTTGATACCCGCCATCTCGATCACGGCACGGGCCGGGCCGCCGGCGATAACGCCGGTACCTTCGGACGCCTTCTTCAGAAGGACGCTTGCGCCGCCAAACTTGCCGATAATATCGTGCGTAATACTGTCGTGTTCATCCATTGCGATCGTCACCATCTTCTTCATGGCGTCTTCCTTGCCCTTGCGGATAGCCTCAGGGATCTCAGTCGCTTTGCCGAGTCCGGCACCGACATGTCCGTTCTGATCTCCGACAACGACGAGGGCCGTGAAGCGCATGTTGCGGCCGCCCTTAACGACCTTCGTGACGCGCTTGATGGATACGACTCTTTCTTCCAGCTCAAGCTGGCTCGCATCTGTAATGTTGTTATTATCCATGTATTTGACCTCCATAATCACTGTCGTTTCCTAGAACTTCAGTCCGGCTTCTCTGGCCGCGTCAGCAAGAGCCTTGACTCTTCCCTGATAGATAAATCCTCCGCGGTCAAAGACCACTTCCGTCACTCCGGCTGCGGTCGCCTTCTCGGCGATCTTCTTGCCGACAGCGGCGGCTGCCTCGACATCATTTGTCTTCTTCAGATCAGCGCGTACATCCTTGGAAAGAGTGGATGCGCTCGCCAATGTCTTGCCGGCTGTATCATCAATGATCTGAGCATACATGTGATGATCGCTTCTAAATACAGATAAGCGCGGCTTTGCTGCGGTGCCTTTAAGGTGAGCACGCATGCGTAAATGCTTTTTCGCGCGAATCTGAGCTCTTGATTTCTTTTTAATCATAATCTCACTCTCCTTTTATTAAGCACCTGCGCCGGTCTTACCGACTTTTCTTCTGATCTGCTCGTCAGCGTACTTGATGCCCTTGCCCTTGTACGGCTCCGGCTTGCGCTTCTCACGGATCTGCGCTGCGTACTGTCCGACTTTATCTTTCTCGATTCCTCTGACGATGATCGTATTGTCCTGGACCTCGCTCTCAATTCCTTCAGGATCTTCCATCTCTACCGGATGAGAATAACCGAGGTTGAGGACCAGCTTCTTGCCCTGTTTCTGCGCACGGTAACCGACGCCGTTGACTTCGAGTTTCTTCTCGAAACCGGTGTGAACTCCGACCACCATGTTGTTGAGCAGAGACCTTGTGAGGCCGTGAAGCTCTTTCAGTTTCTTGGTATCATTTGCGCGCGTGACGACGGCTTCTTCTCCCTCGACCTTGATGTCGACCAGCGGAGACAGCTGCTTCTTGAGCTCGCCCTTCGGTCCCTTGACGGTCACGAAGTTGTCGTCGGTCACGGTCACAGTCACTCCGGCCGGAATCGGGACCGGATTTTTGCCTACTCGTGACATATCTTTCCTCCTAACTTAGATTGTCAAAGATTGCTCTTGGCAGTCTTTGTTTTCAGTTACCAAACGAAGCAAAGCACCTCGCCGCCGACTCCCTTTTTGCGGGCTTCCTTGTCAGTGACAACACCCTGATTGGTGGAGATGATGGCGGTGCCCAGGCCACCGAGGACCTTCGGCAGATCTTCGCAGGATGCGTATACACGCAGACCCGGCTTGGAAATGCGCTGCAGTCCGGAGATGACCTTCTCGTTCTTGTTTGCGCCATACTTCAATGTGATATGGATCGTCTTAAACTTTCCGTCATCGACGAGATCATATTTCTCGATATAGCCTTCACCGGCAAGAATATCGGCAATGGAGATCTTCATCTTGGATGCCGGAACATCGACTGTATCGTGTTTTGCAGTATTGGCATTCCTGATTCTTGTGAGCATATCTGCAATCGGATCACTCATAGTCATGATGCATTCCCTCCTTTACCAACTTGCCTTCTTAACGCCCGGAATCTCACCCCGGTATGCCAGTTCTCTGAAGCATACACGGCAGATCCCGTATTTTCTCAAATATCCGTGAGGTCTTCCGCAGATCTTGCAGCGATGATACTCACGAGTTGAATATTTGGCAGGCCGCTGTTGCTTTACCTTAATAGATGTCTTTGCCATGAATGTCTCCTCCTTACTTCTTGAACGGCATATTGAATAATGTCAACAGTTCCCGGGCTTCCTCGTCCGTCTTCGCGGTAGTCACAAAGACAACGTCCATACCGCGGATCTTGTCGACCTTGTCATACTCGATCTCGGGGAAGATCAGCTGCTCTTTGATCCCGAGGGAGTAGTTGCCTCGTCCGTCAAACGCATTGGGGTTGACCCCGCGGAAGTCACGGACACGCGGGAGAGCCAGGTTGATCAGACGGTCTGCGAACTCATACATGCGCTCTCCGCGCAGTGTCGTCTTGCAGCCGATGGTCATGCCCTCGCGCAGCTTGAAGTTGGCGATCGACTTTCTGGCCTTGGTCGCAACGCCCTTCTGGCCGGTGATGATAGCCATGTCATTGAGCGCGCCCTCAAGGGCCTTTGCGTTTTCTTTTGCCTCGCCGACGCCCATGTTGATGACGATCTTCTCGATCTTCGGTACTTCCATCCGGTTCTTATAACCGAACTTCTTCATCATCGCGTCAACGATCTCGTTATCATAAAGTTCTCTTAATCTGCTCAATGTCGTTCCTCCCTTCTTTAGTCGATTACGTCGCCGGTCTTCTTGGCGATGCGGACTTTCTTGTCCCCGTCCAGCTTGTAACCGATGCGGGTGGGCTCGCCTTTATGCAGATACATGACATTGGAAATGTCCAGGTAGGCCTCCTGTGTGGAGATGCCGCCTTCCTGATTGCTCTGGGACGGCTTGGAGTGCTTCGTCACGAGATTCGCACCTTCCACCTTCACGCGGCCGTTCTTGTGATCGATCGCGATCACTTTACCCTCTTTATCCTTGTCCTTGCCGGCAATGACTCGCACCATATCGCCGGTCTTGATCTTGATCTTCATTCCACAGCCCTCCTTACAATACTTCTGGAGCAAGTGAAACGATCTTCATGAACTTCTTGTCACGAAGCTCCCTTGCTACCGGACCAAAGATACGGGTCCCCTGCGGTTGCATATCGTCTTTGATAATGACAGCTGCGTTCTCATCGAAACGGATATAAGATCCGTCCTTGCGTCTCGTCGGGTTCACTGTGCGGACCACAACAGCGCGGACGACATCGCCCTTGCTGACCTGGCCGCCCGGTGTCGAGTCTTTGACTGTCGCCACGACGATATCACCGATGTGCGCATACCTGCGAACAGAGCCACCTAAGACACGGATCGTGAGCAGCTCTTTTGCGCCGGTATTGTCCGCAACTTTTAATCTGCTTTCTTGCTGTATCATGCTTACGGTGCCTCCTTTACTTCGCTTTTTCCATCACTTCCACAAGGCGCCATCTCTTGTCTTTCGACAGCGGACGGGTCTCCATGACTCTGACGGTATCGCCTTCGCGGCACTCGTTCTTCTCGTCATGCGCCTTTAACTTGTAAGTTCTCTTGACGATCTTGCCGTAAAGCGGATGCTT
This sequence comes from uncultured Eubacteriales bacterium, assembly GCA_900313775.1. Taxonomy (GTDB): domain Bacteria; phylum Bacillota; class Clostridia; order Lachnospirales; family Lachnospiraceae; genus RUG842. The sequence goes on along the minus strand of OMSP01000263.1, from coordinate 4,178 downwards.
GACATGATCCTCGACGGCGACTGTGATCGTCTTGTCCATCTTATCGCTGACCACTTTGCCTACTCGGGTCTTTCTCAGATTCCTTTCCATTTACTTCTCCTCCTTTGCTGTAAGGAGAGTGCGCACGGTCTGGATCCGGGCAATATTTCTCCTGACTTCTTTGATACGGCTTGTGTTGTCCAGCTGGTTGGTCGCGTTCTGAAAACGCAGGTTGAACAGCTCTTTCTTAGCGGCCAACAGCTCGTTTTCCAATTCCTGAGCATCCTTAGTGCGGAGCTCGTCCATATATGCTTTACTCTTCATTATTCGTCACCGCCTTCTAAGTCTGCTTTGGATACGATGCGGCACTTGCACGGCAGCTTGTGTGTTGCCAGACGCAGGGCCTCTTTCGCCAACTCTTCCGAAACGCCGCCGATCTCAAACATCACACGGCCCGGCTTGACTACGGCTACCCAGTACTCGGGAGATCCCTTACCTTTTCCCATTCGGGTCTCGGCAGGCTGTGCCGTGACCGGCTTGTCCGGGAAGATCTTGATCCATACCTGACCGCCTCTCTTCACGTAACGCGTCATGGCGACACGGGCGGCCTCGATCTGATTGGATTTGATCCAGCAAGGCTCGGCTGCAACTATTCCATAATCTCCGTAAGCGATCTTATTGCCTCTGTTGGCTTTGCCGCGCATAGTTCCGCGGAACTGTTTACGGTGTTTTACTCTCTTAGGCATCAGCATATCCGATCACTCCCTTCCTTCTTCTGACTTGGCCGGAAGTACTTCGCCCTTGTAGATCCAGCATTTGACGCCGACTTTACCATAGGTCGTATCGGCCTCTGCAAAGCCGTAGTCAATATCAGCGCGAAGTGTCTGAAGCGGGAGCGTGCCCTCGCTGTAGAACTCGGTACGCGCCATATCCGCTCCGCCGAGACGGCCTGATACACAGGTCTTCACGCCGAGAGCGCCGGCTTTCATTGTTCTGTTCATGCAAGACTTCATCGCGCGGCGGAAGGAGATACGGTTCTCCAGCTGCTGAGCGATATTCTCGGCGACAAGCTGAGCGTCGCGGTCCGGTCTCTTGATCTCGCGGATGTCCAGGACCACCTTCTTGTCAGTGACCTTGGCGAGGTCTTTCTTGACCTTCTCGATCTCTGTGCCGCCCTTGCCGATCACGATACCGGGCTTGGCGGTGTGGATTGCGATCTTGACGCGGTCAGAAGCGTCGCGCTCGATCTCGATGCGGGATACGCCCGCGCCGGGAAGTCTCTTCATTAAAAACTCACGGATCTTGTGATCCTCTGCCAACAGATCGGCAAAGTCCTTTTTGTCCGCATACCAGGTGGAATCCCACTTCTTGATGATACCGACCCTAAGTCCATGAGGATTAACTTTCTGTCCCATATGTCCCTCCTTACTTCTCGTTAAGCACAACGGTGATGTGGCTTGTACGCTTCTCGATGCGATAAGCTCTTCCCTGTGCCCTCGGTCTGATTCTCTTCATCGTGGGTCCTTTACCTGCATAACACTCTTCGATATATAAATCGTTGGCATTCATGCCGTTGTTGTTCTCCGCATTGGCGACAGCGGATTCAACCAGTTTTTTGATCACGCGGGATGCGTAGCGCGGGCTGTAGGTAAGGATACCGAGCGCCGCATTCACATCTTTGCCGCGGATCGCGTCCAAGACATAGCCGGCCTTCTGTGCAGAAATTCTCGCGTATGAAAGCTTGGCTGACGGTCTTGTGTCGCGGTTTTCATTTCTTTGACGTTTGATCTGTGATCTGTGTCCTTTAGCCATTTAGCGATCCTCCTTTCTGCTCCTGTTACTTAACACCGGCTTTTTTATCAGACTTTGTATGCCCTCTGAATGTCCGTGTCGGGACGAACTCGCCGAGTTTGTGACCGACCATGTCCTCGGTGATATATACCGGCACATGACGGCGGCCATCATGAACGGCGATGGTGTGACCGACCATCATCGGGAAGATGGTGGAACGGCGGGACCATGTCTTGATCACGGACTTCTCGCCTGAGGCATTCATTGCTTCTACTTTCTTAAGCAGACTCGCGTCTGCAAAAGGTCCTTTCTTTAACGAACGCGCCATGGTTAAACCTCCTATTTGATTTGACGACCATCACGGCGTCTTACGATCATCTTGTTCGACTTCTTGTGCTTCTTCCGCGTCTTCAGACCCAGAGCAGGCTTGCCCCACGGGGTGCTCGGGCCCGGACGGCCGATCGGTGCTTTACCTTCACCACCGCCGTGCGGATGGTCGTTCGGGTTCATAACAGAACCGCGGACAGTCGGTCTGAAGCCCATATGGCGCTTGCGTCCGGCCTTGCCGATGTTGATCAGGTTGTGATCGCCGTTGCCGACGACACCGATCGTTGCGCGGCAGACTGCCGGTACCATACGCATTTCGCCTGACGGCAGACGGAGCGTGACATACTTGCCTTCCTTGGCCATGACCTGCGCGGCCACACCGGCGGAGCGGACGATCTGTCCGCCGCGGCCCGGGTACATCTCGATATTATGCACCTGTGTGCCGTTCGGGATCATGGAGAGCGGCAGGCAGTTGCCGATGTGGATCTCCGCCTCCGGTCCGTTCATGATGCTCATGCCATCCTTCAGTCCCTCCGGGGCGAGGATGTAGCTCTTCTCACCGTCTGCATAGCAGATCAGCGCGATATTGGCTGCACGGTTCGGATCGTACTCGATGCCGATGACCGTCGCCGGAATACCGTCTTTTCTTCTCTTGAAATCGACCAGACGATACTTTCTGCGCGCGCCGCCGCCTCTGTGGCGGACAGTGATCTTACCTTGATTGTTGCGTCCTGATTCCTTTTTCTTGACTGCGAGCAGGGACTTCTCCGGAGTAGTCTTGGTGACCTCGGAAAAATCGGAGCCGGTCATATGCCTTCTCGAAGGCGTATACGGACGATATGTTTTGATACCCATAATCTAACTCCCTTCTTTACAGCCCTGTGAAGATCTCGATATCGGCGCTGTCCTCTGTCAGCTGCACGATCGCCTTCTTCTTACGGGCCGTTCTTCCGACGGTCAGTCCGCGGCGCTTCGGCTTGCCATTCACATTCATCGTGTTGACCTTCTTGACCTTGACGCCGTCGAACATTTTCTCGACTGCTTCCTTGACCTGTGTCTTCGTCACCTCAGGATGAACGAGGAACGTATATTTCTTGTCGGCCATGTCGTTCATGGATTTCTCTGTGACGACAGGCTTTAAGATCACATCGTAATACTTGATATCAGCCATTATCTATATACCTCCTCGATCTTCTTGAGCGCCGCCTTGCTCGTCACGACCGTGTCATACTTCAGAATGTCATAGACATTGATCGTATTCGGCGAAGCGCATTTCACATCTTTGATGTTGCGGGCAGAGATACGGGCCGTGTCATTGCCTTCCTCCAGCACCAGAAGTGCTTTGTCGACCTTCAGGTTTTTGAACATGTCGGCCATCGGCTTGGTCTTGTACTCATCAGCCTTGATCTCGTCGACGACGACAAACTTCTTTTCCTGAACACGGGAGGTCAGCGCTGAGAGAAGCGCCGCTCTCTTTTCCTTGCGGTTCAGACGCATGGAATAATCACGCGGAACCGGTGCGAAGACCACGCCGCCGCCTGTCCACTGCGGTGAGCGGATGGAACCCTGACGGGCGTGACCCGTGCCCTTCTGTCTCCACGGCTTGCGTCCGCCGCCGGAAACTTCGGAGCGCGTCTTTGCTTTCTGCGTTCCCTGGCGATTGTTGGCCAGCTGTGCCACGACGGCCATGTGCACGAGATGCTCATTGACATCTACGCCGAACACATCGTCTTTTAAGGTGACTGTGCCGACCTTCTCGCCCTGCATATTGTAAACAGATATACGACTCATCTGTTATCCTCCTTTCCTTTCAACCGCTCTCAGGCCTTAACGGCATCCCTGATGGTGACCAGACACTTCTTCGGTCCGGGAACCGCGCCCTTGACGAGAAGCAGGTTGTTTTCGGCATCCACACGAACAACTTCCAGATTCTGTACTGTCACTTGCTCGCCGCCCATCTGACCGGGCATTCCTTTTCCCTTGAATACCTTGCTGGGATCGGAAGCTGATCCGTTGGATCCCGCATGGCGGTGGTACTTGGAACCGTGGGTCATCGGTCCTCTGTGCTGATTGTGACGCTT
>OMSP01000007.1 GCA_900313775.1 uncultured Eubacteriales bacterium | reverse complement strand
CCGCTTGATTTCTGCTTCTATCTTATATGATTATGTCCCGTTTGAACAGAATAAAAAAACCTTTGCAAATCCGGGAAACTATGTTATGATATCTTGGCATGGAAGGTTAGCTCAGCTGGGAGAGCATTCGCTTGACGTGTGAAAGGTCGCAGGTTCGAGTCCTGTACCTTCCATGAGACCCGGGCAGTCGTAGGGCTGTCCGGGTTTTGTTATAAAGGAAACAAAGCAGGTTTTATGTTATAATATAAAAACAGAAATTTCGCACAAAGTCAGAGGGAAATATGACTAAGACATATGAGAGACTTCAAAAATGTTTGGAATGCGTCAGGCAGGTGACAGACTTTGTCCCGAGGATCGGACTGGTCCTGGGCTCCGGTCTGGGCGATTACGCGTCTCAGATCAGCGTTGAAGCCACACTTGACTATCACGATATCGAGGGTTTTCCGGTATCGACCGTTCCCGGTCACGCCGGCAGATTTATCTTCGGGACGGTGGCAGATGTGCCCGTCGTCTGCATGCAGGGGCGTGTTCATTATTATGAAGGTTATACGATGGAGGATGTGGTGCTTCCGATCCGTCTCATGAAGATGATGGGAGCAGACATCCTGATGCTGACCAATGCGGCCGGCGGCGTTAACGAGACATACAATGCGGGAGACTTTATGATGATCACTGATCAGATATCAAGCTTTGTACCGTCTCCGCTCGCAGGACCGAATGCCGAGGAGCTCGGAGAGCGTTTCCCTGACATGTCTGAGATTTACGACAGACAGTTGAAGGAGCGTATCCGCGCAGCAGCGGACAGGCTCGGGATCTCGCTGCGGGAGGGTGTTTATCTTCAGGCGAGCGGTCCAAACTTCGAATCGCCGGCGGAGATCCGTTTCTTCTCCGGGATCGGAGCAGATGCTGTCGGGATGAGTACGGCAGTTGAAGCTATCGCCGCGAGGCATGCCGGCATGCGCGTCGGCGGGATATCACTGATATCAAATCCGGCGGCCGGCCTGTCCAAGACACCGCTCACACATGAGGAGGTGCAGGAGGCGGCTGACATGGCTTCACACAAGTTTTCGCAATTGATCAGCAGCGTTATCAAAGAGATCGGAGGCATAAATTGAGTCGGGAAAGACTGGCAGAAAACGTCTATCTGGCGCCCGATGAGGACGCGGTCATCATATTGGACCAGACAAAACTCCCGAATGAGGAGGAATATCTGTCCCTGTCAACAGCGGAAGACATGGTAGAAGCGCTTCAGTCTATGAGAGTAAGAGGGGCACCGGTCATCGGTATCTTTGCCGCTTACAGTCTGTATGTGCTGGCGAGGCAGATCGAGGCGGATTCTTATGAGGACTTTTACGAGCAGCTGCATCAGCAGGTCGACTTTCTGAATTCTTCCCGTCCGACTGCGGCCAATCTGCGATGGGCTTTGGACAGGATGGAAAGCCTGGTGCAGGCGCACAAGAGAGCGTCCCTGCCCGAAATCGTGCAGATGATCGGCGATGAGGCGGAGGCGATCCAGCGCGAAGACATACAGATGTGCCGTCAGATCGCAGAAAACGGATTGACGCTCCTGGAGGAAGGGGACGGTATCCTCACGCACTGCAATGCCGGGGCTTTAGCGGCATCGCGCTACGGAACTGCGCTGGGACCTATCCTGCTCGGCCACGATCAGGGGATGGATATCCATGTCTATGTGGGTGAGACACGACCGCTCCTGCAGGGAGCGAGGCTCACCTCTTATGAGTTGTACAGGGAAGGAGTCGATGTGACTCTGATCTGCGACAATATGGTCAGCACAGTCATGAAAAACGGCTGGATACAGGCGGTCTTTGTCGGCTGTGACCGCATTGCCTTAAACGGTGATGTAGCCAACAAAATAGGCACCAGCGGTATTGCGATCCTGGCCAAACACTATGGCATACCTTTCTATGTGCTGGGACCAAGCTCTTCGATCGATCCGGAGTGTCCGAACGGAGACGGGATCCTTATTGAGATGCGCGAGGCCGAGGAAGTGCGTTCCGCCTATTTCAGCGAGCCGATAGCTCCGGAGGGAGTGGCTTGTTACAATCCCTCGTTCGATGTGACAGATCACTCGCTGATTACCGCGATCATTACAGAAAAAGGAGTCTTTTACCCGCCGTATGACCGGACACTGGCAGAGGCGCTGTCATGAGAATCCGCATTTACAACGCGCGGATACTCGCAATGAACGGTGACACCCGGGTCACTGCCGGAGAGATCGGGATCGAAGATGACAAGATCCTCTACGTCGGATCACCCGTTACAGATGCTGGTGATAAGCCTCTCTGGGACAGGGAGATAGATGCCGGGGGCAATCTTATCATGCCCGGCTTTAAGAATGCCCACACTCATTCAGCGATGACTTTCCTGCGCTCCTATGCCGATGACCTGCCTCTGCAGGAATGGCTGACGCAGCAGGTGTTTCCGATGGAGGCAAAGTTAAAATCTGAGCACGTCCTCTGGTTTACGAAGCTTGCCATCATGGAATATCTGACGAGCGGCATCACCGCAAACTTTGACATGTATATGTACCAGGATATGATCGCGCAGGCAGCGGTCGACACCGGGTTTCGTACGGTCTGGGTGAGCGGACTCAACGATTTTGTCTCCTCCCCGGAGGAAGTAGAGCGCGATTATCTCAGATTAAATAATTACCATGATCTGGTCTCTTCACAGATCGGATTTCATGCGGAGTATACCTGCTCCGAAGAATTGTTAAAGGAAGTGGCAGGGCTGGCCCGCAAATATCAGGCTCCGGTCTATACACATTTGGCAGAGACCGAAAGAGAGACGCGTGAATGTGCAGAGCGCCACGGACTGACACCGCTCAAATATCTGGATTCACTGGGGATATTTGACTACGGCGGCGGAGTCTATCACGGTATATATCTCGATGACGAGGAGATCGGTATCGCGAAAGAAAAGAATATAAGTGTCGTGACCAATCCCGGTTCGAATACCAAGCTTGCCAGCGGGATCTGCCGCACGACGGATCTGCTGGATGCCGGAGTCAATATGGCGATCGGTACCGACGGACCGGCCAGCAACAACTGCCTCGACTTTTTCAGAGAGATGTTCCTTGTGACCGGACTGGGCAAATTGCGGGAGAAAGACGCGGCAGCTGTGCCGGCGGAGGATGTCATCGCGATGGCAACTGTCGGAGGAGCGAGAGCGATGGGGATTAATGACTGTGATTGTCTGGCAGCAGGCAAGCAGGCGGACCTGATCATGATCGATCTGCAGCAGCCCAATATGCAGCCGGTCCACAATATTGTGAAGAATCTCGTCTACAGCGGAAGCAAGCAGAATGTCCGTATGACGATGGTAGCAGGCAAGATCCTCTACGAGGACGGAAACTATGATATCGGCGTGGAGCCGGATGAGGTGTACGCCAAAACAGAAGAGTTGATCAAGAGGGATTTCTTAAAGGAGGAATGACATGTCATTATTGGTGACAGGCGGAGCCGGTTATATCGGCAGCCATACAGTGGTGGAACTGCTCGATGCAGGTTATGATGTGGTCGTTCTCGACAACCTTTCCAATTCCAGTTATAAAGCTATCGAGCGCGTGAAAGAGATCACCGGAAAGAAAGTCAGATTCTATGAAGCGGATATGCTGGATGCACAGGCTTTGGATATGATCTTTGCCGAGGAGGATATCGAAGGCGTGATCCATTTTGCCGGTCTCAAGGCCGTGGGAGAATCTGTCTATGAGCCTTGGCTCTACTATCACAATAATGTTTCCGGGACACTGAACCTCACGCGTATGATGGCCGAGCGCGGATGCAAGAAGATCATCTTCAGCTCCTCGGCCACCGTCTACGGAGATCCGGAGGAGATACCGATCACGGAAGAATGCCCGAAAGGATTCTGTACCAATCCCTACGGGTGGACCAAGTGGATGATTGAGCAGATCCTGACTGACCTGCACACGGCGGACCCGGAGTGGAGCGTCGTCCTGTTGAGGTATTTCAACCCGATCGGCGCGCATGCCAGCGGCATGATCGGAGAGGACCCGAAAGGCATCCCCAACAACCTCCTGCCCTATGTCTCGCAGGTGGCTGTCGGTCGGCTCGAGAAACTCGGCGTCTTCGGCAATGATTATCCGACACCGGACGGCACCGGAGTGCGCGATTATATTCATGTGGTTGATCTGGCCAAAGGACATGTCAAGGCTCTGCAGAAGTTTGATGATAAGCCTGAAGTCAGCGTCTACAACCTCGGCACAGGGCAGGGTTATTCAGTCCTTGAGGTCGTAGATGCCTTCGAAAAAGCCAGCGGTCAGAAGATCCCCTATGAGATAAAGGAGCGCCGCGCCGGTGATATCGCGACTTGCTACGCGGACAGTACGAAGGCCAAAAATGAACTCGGTTGGGTGGCCGAAAAGGGGATCGAAGAGATGTGTGCGGATGCCTGGAGATGGCAGTCGCAGAACCCGAACGGATACGAGTCGTGAGCAAAACTTGCCAAACAGGCTGAAATGCTGTAACATATAATAGATTATGGGGAAAAGGGCGCCAAGCGTCCATGAACTGGTAGGGGAGTATAAATAAGGAAGGTGACTTATGGATCGCTATATAATTAAGGGGGGCAATCCGCTGGTCGGTGAAGTGGAGATCGGCGGTGCGAAAAACGCCGCTCTCGGCATTATCGCAGCCTCCATTATGACGGACGAGACGGTGACGATTGAAAATCTCCCGGACGTCAACGATACAAATGTTCTTTTAGAAGCAATGCAGGGTATTGGTGTACGCGTCATGCGCGTTGACCGCCATACGGTCAAGATCAATGCCGGCAAAGTCTTTTCCCACTGTATAGAATACGACTATATCAAAAAGATCCGTGCATCCTATTATCTGCTCGGTGCGTTGCTCGGCAAGTACAAGCATGCCGAGGTTGCTCTGCCCGGCGGATGCAAGATCGGCTCCCGTCCGATCGATCAGCATATCAAAGGATTCAAAGCTCTCGGTGCCAAAGTCAATTTGAGCCACGGCAATATCATCACCACCGCTGACCATCTGAGAAGCACACATCTGTATTTCGATGTGGTCTCTGTCGGCGCGACGATCAATGTCATGATGGCCGCGGCGATGTCCGACGGTACAACGGTCATGGAAAACGTGGCCAAGGAGCCGCATGTCGTTGATATCGCGAACTTCCTGAACAGCATGGGTGCGAGAGTCAGAGGAGCCGGTACCAATGTGATCCGTATCACAGGCGTGCCCAAGCTCCACGGTACGACTTATTCCATTATCCCGGATCAGATCGAAGCGGGTACATTTATGTTTGCCGCGGCAGCGACCCAGGGTGATGTGACAGTGACAAATGTCATCCCGAAGCATCTGGAGGCCACGATTTACAAGCTGACAGAGCTCGGATGCGAGATCGAAGAGTTTGATGACGCGGTGCGCGTAGTCTCCAAGGGGAATCTCAAGGCGACGACAGTTAAGACACTGCCCTACCCCGGGTTCCCGACTGATATGCAGCCTCAGATGGGCGTTACTCTGGCGCTGGGTTCCGGCACGAGCCTGATCACCGAGAGTATTTTTGAAAATCGCTTCAAGTATCTCGATGAGTTGGCGCGCATGGGTGCCGATGTCAAGGTGGATGGCACGACCGCGACGATCCGTGGTGTGGATCACCTGTCCGGAGCCAATGTCAATGCGCTCGATCTCCGCGCGGGAGCAGCGCTTTGTATTGCCGGTCTGGCAGCCGATGGCGTGACCATCGTGGATGATATTCACTATATCAAACGCGGATATGAGGATTTCGACAAAAAGATCCGCGACCTCGGAGGCATCATGGAGGAGGTCAGCGGCGAAGAGTCACTGAGCAAAGTACGCAAGCGTATCGGTTAAACTCACATGAAGCTAAAGAACAGGCTGCTCTTTATCTGTCTATCCATGGTTCTATTGTCTACGGTGATGATCAGCGTAGCCATCTTCTCCTATCTGGGATTTCATCTTCACCGGGTGGAATCTCAGTACGGAACTTCCGACCCGAATTATCAGACGGTCGTCCAGCCGCTCAAACAGATGTGGAATACTCCGCAGACCAGAGAGCTTTTGATCGACCTGGCTATTATGGTCATTCTTGCTCTGTGCGTGGTGGCCATTGCCGTGGCTCTGTGGCTATACTGGAGTATCGTTGACCCGCTCAAGAAAGTCCAGATAGCGACCGATAATATCAAAAACGGCAATCTTGATTTTGAAATGAATATCAATTCCAAGGATGAGATCGGAGAACTTTACGCCGATTTTGAGAGCATGCGCAAGCGGCTCAAGGACAACGCCGAGGAGAAGATAGAGGCGGACAAGCGGGACCGCGAGTTTATCAGCAATATCTCTCACGATCTGAAGACGCCGCTGACCAGTATCCGCGGCTACTGCGAGGGCATCATGGACGGCGTGGCATCAACGCCCGAGAAGATGGATAAATATATCCGGACCATCTATACCAAGACCACGGAGATGGATGATCTGATCAACCAGCTGACTCTCTACTCCAAGATCGAGCAAAAGTCAGTGCCGTTCAATTTCACACAGGTATCGGCAAATGAGTTCTTCGGCGATTGCGCAAGCGCACTGGAACTCGAGCTGGATGCCCAGAATATCAAGTTTGAATACACCAACAGGCTGAGACAAGACGCGCAGCTGATCCTCGATGATGAGCAGATCCGCCGCGTGCTCAACAATATCGTGGGTAATTCGGTCAAATACGCCCATGCAAATCCGCTGGTGATCACGATGACACTGGAGGATGTCGGCGGAGATGTCCGGGTCAGTCTGGCTGATAACGGCGTCGGCATCTCACCGAAAGATCTGCCTCATATCTTTGACCGGTTCTACAGGGCGGATTCATCCAGGAACCGTTCTACAGGAGGCAGCGGTATAGGCCTGTCGATCGTCAAGAGTATCATCGAGGAGCATGGCGGCAGAGTGCAGGCCAGCAGTGAGAAGGACAAAGGAACGGTCATCAGTTTCCTGCTCAGAAAAGCCAAGGAGGTAAAGACGGATGAGTAAAGTACTGATCATTGAAGATGAGACCAGTATTGCGGAGCTTGAGAAGGACTATATGGAGTTGAGCGGCTTTGAAGTCGACTCCGTGGCGGACGGTGAAGAGGGTCTGAAGAAAGCGCTTGAAGAGGACTATGATCTGATCGTACTGGATCTGATGCTGCCCGGCATGGACGGCTTTGATGTCTGCAAGCAGATCCGGGATGAGAAGAATGTACCGATCATCATCGTATCTGCCAGGAAAGAGGAGATCGACAAGATCCGCGGTCTCGGTCTGGGTGCCGATGACTATATGACCAAACCGTTTTCTCCGAGCGAACTGGTCGCGCGCGCCAAGGCGCATATGGCCAGGTATGAGAGATTGGTATCCAGCTCTCAGGAGAAGAACAAAGTCATCGAGATCCGCGGACTGAAGATCGACACGACCGCCCGCCGCGTCTGGATCCGCGGCGAGGAGAAAAACTTCACGACCAAGGAGTTTGACCTTTTGGTCTTTTTGGCGAGTCATCCGAATCATGTCTATACCAAGGACGAGCTTTTCCGTGAGATCTGGGGTATGGAATCAGTCGGTGATATCGCGACGGTCACGGTCCATATCAAGAAGATCAGGGAGAAGATAGAGGCGGATTCTTCCAATCCTCAGTATATCGAGACGATTTGGGGAGTGGGTTACCGCTTCCAGGCCTGATCAGGAATTCATGAAAAATTCATGATTTATGCTTGACTAACCGTTCCGACGGTGTCTAGAATAAAACTGTAAGGTAATGCGAACCACTATAAGGAGGAATAAAAATGGCACGTGTTATTAATGATGATTGCGTAAGCTTCGGAACATGTGAGGCTGAGTGCCCGGTAGAAGCTATCTCTGCTGGCGACGACAAGTATGTTATTGACGCGGATTCCTGCATCGATTGCGGAGCCTGCGAGGCTGCCTGCCCGACCGGCGCCATCGTTCCGGAAGACTGATTAGAATTACACATCGCACATGAAAAGAGCTGTCGCTTTTGCGGCAGCTCTTTGCTTTTGTATTATCCGTTTTCAGTATGATCCGGTTCTCTGTTCGCAAAGACCGTATATTTCGGAAGCCAGGTCAGCTTGAGCGATCCGATCGGGCCATTGCGCTGCTTGGCCAGGATGATCTCCGTGACATTCTTATTCTCGGTATCATGATCGTAATAATCTTCGCGGTAGAGGAACATGACGACATCGGCGTCCTGTTCGATCGCACCCGATTCACGAAGATCGGAGAGCATCGGTCGTTTGACCTCTCGTTTTTCGACCGCGCGCGAGAGCTGTGAGAGGGCAATGACCGGGACTTTGAGTTCGCGGGCCAGGATCTTAAGAGAACGGGAGATCTCAGAGATCTCCTGCTGACGGTTCTCGCTGCGGGAACGCGCCGAGGCCGACATCAACTGGAGATAGTCGATGATGACAAGGTCCAGACCGTATTCCAATTGATATTTGCGGCATCTGGTCCGCAGTTCGGAGACCGAGATGCCCGGCGTGTCGTCTATGATGAGACCGGAATCTCCGACGTCGCTGGCGCCTTCGACCAGGCGTTCCCAGTCGTCATCGCGCAGGGAGCCGGTTCTCAAGGCCTGTGCGTCGATCCTGGACTGCGAGGCGAGCAGACGGTTGACTAACTGGACACGCGACATTTCCAGCGAGAAGATGGCAACTTTTTTCTGCAGTTTCATCGTCGCGTACTGGGCAATATTCAGAGCGAATGCCGTTTTACCCATGGCAGGACGGGCGGCGATCAGGATCAGCTCGGAGGGCTGAAACCCGCTCGTTAAGCGGTCCAGATCGACAAATCCGCTTGCAAGACCTGTCACTTCTCCATGGTTTTCGGCAGCAGCTTCGATCTTGTCGAGCGCTTCCAATACGATGTCCTTGATCGGCTG
>OMSP01000189.1 GCA_900313775.1 uncultured Eubacteriales bacterium | reverse complement strand
GCCCGCCCCATGAATTCTCAAAAATCGTCCGGTGAGTAAACTCCCCGTCCTGATTTTGTGAGAATTCATGGGGTGCTGAATCGTTACGTATATTGCTGTATCGTATAATCATGAAGAACATCCGCCTATTGTTGAAGCGGCTGATTCAAAATGGTGGGGGGATTAAAGAAGCACTTCACGAAAACGACATAGAGATTGTTTTTGCGGATGAAGAGTATATTCGGAAGAAGTATCAGGAAAAATGAGCTAAGGCAGAATCATCTGTCAGGCAGACAGAAGAAAGGGGATCTGCAAGATGGGAACCTATCTGAATCCCGGGAAGGCCCGTTATCAGATGGCAGTGAACTCCGAGATTTTTGTGGACAAGACTGAAATGGTTTTGTATTTGAATACTGTTATAAATACCAGCCAGCGATATGTCAGTGTCTCCAGACCCCGTCGATTTGGAAAAACGATGGCAGCGGACATGATCTGTGCCTATTATGACAGAGAGACAGACAGACAGCAGAGCCCTTTTTGAGAAATGTATAATATCTGAAGCAGGGAATAAAGAACACAACACGTACAAGTGGGATGAGTATCTTGGAAAATATGATGTTATCAGAATCGTGATGACAGACTTTTTTAATAAAGAACGTACAGTCGACGAAGCGATTAAGGTAATGAAAACAAGAATACTGGATGAACTGAGCGAAGAGTATCCGGAGACAAAATACGACGAACAGGACTTTTATTTCAGTATTGACAGATTCTACAGAAAGTCAAAGACCCAATTTGTGATCGTCATCGATGAATGGGACGTGATCTTCCGGGAATACAAAGATGATAAAGAAGGGCAGAAAAAGTACCTGGACTTTCTCCGTGACTGGTTTAAGGATAAAGAGTATATTGCGCTGGCGTATATGACGGGAATCCTTCCCATCAAGAAATACGGCAAACATTCTGCGCTGAACATGTTTGATGAGTATTCAATGACTCAGCCGATGCAGCTTGCTCCGTACGCAGGATTTACAGAAGATGAAGTGGCAGATCTATGCAGAAGGTATGGGAGAGACTATCAGCAGATCAGTGACTGGTATGATGGATACCGGGTGAGTGACATTATCCCTCCGGATCCCGGGCATGAGCGGCTGATCGCCACAGGAAAACCACCGGCGGCAAAGAAGTACTCTCTGTACAGTCCTCTGTCGGTCGTGAAGGCAATGCGCAGCGGGTTTGTTAACAACTATTGGAATGAGACAGAGACCTATGAGGCACTCAGACTGTATATCGACTGGAATTTCGAAGGACTGAAAGAAGATGTGGCGATTCTGATGGATGGCGGCAGAGTACCTGTGGATATCACCGGCTATCAGAATGACATGACGACGTTCCACAGTAAGGATGATATCCTGACGATGCTGATTCATCTGGGGTATCTCGGATATGACAGTGATACAAAGGAGCTGTTTATTCCGAACAAAGAAGTGCGGGATGTGTTCAGATCCTCCACAAAGAGCAGGGACTGGGCGGTGACCTTCCGGGCTCTTCAGAACTCACAAAAGCTCCTGGAAGCCACGTGGAACTGCGATCAAAAAACAGTTGCGGAACTCCTGGAAGCAGCACATGACAAGGCAGGCAATAGAACTTACCACAGCGAAGCTGGCCTCTCCTATGCGGTGCAGCTGGCTTATTACGCGGCACAGGATCTATATACGATCCTTCCTGAACTGGATACGGGGAAAGGGTATGCGGATCTTGTGTTCATTCCCCTGAAACCGGATATTCCCGCTATGCTGATCGAGTTAAAATATGAAAAGAACGCGGAAACAGCAATCTCCCGGATCCTCCGACAGAATTACCCGGACCGGCTGGAGCTGTATAAAGGCAACCTGATCCTGGTCGGGATCAATTATGACAGGACGGTGTCCAATGACAGCATCGAGTTCAAGCACCACAGCTGCGTAATTGAAAAGGGCTGAGAGATATCGGGAGGGGGAGATTCGCGATGAAAAAGTTCAATATCACAGCCGTGTGCCTGAGAAGCTTTTGTACAATCGCGCGAGGAGGTCTGCGATATGGGAACGATCAACGCAACGATTGGAACGAAACAAAAACTGACCTGTATCAGCAGACCCCGCCGTTTCGGGAAGTCTTATGCCGCCCGGATGCTGTGCGCATATTATGACAAGAACTGTGATTCACATGAGCTGTTTGAGAATTATAAGATTTCAATGGAAGACAGCTGCAGAAAACACAAGAGCCTGAAACTCCACCCTTGAGTATTCCCGTCATCCGTGCTACAATACTGTAACAATTTCTTAAGATTTACAAAACTTAAAGAGACCCGACAGAAGAAGCAATCAGCGCGAAGCGGTAAGGGGAAGTACAGAAAGGTCGCTCAGGTAGTTGCATGAGGCAGTATTCGAAGCATGACAAACAGTGGATCGTGAGGGCAGCGTTTCTGGCATT
>OMSP01000213.1 GCA_900313775.1 uncultured Eubacteriales bacterium | reverse complement strand
TATGTCAAAAACGAGGCGGTGACGATGTCTATCTACGGCATAGAGACACGGCCGAAAGACCGTGAGGTCGAATTCGACAGTCAGATCCTGGAGTCCGGAGAATCCAAGACGATCTACAAAACGGACAGCAGTATGAGGATCGGCAGCATGATCACAGATATACCCGGACACAGAGGCTGTAAGGCCAAGTTGTGGAAGATCGTCAAGGAAAACGGAAAAGAAGACAAAGAAGAGATCAATTACAGCGAATACAAGAACACAGACACGGTCATACTGGTCGGCACCAAGACCGACAATATTGCTGCTGCCGAGCGGGTGATCAGAGCGGTCGACACTCAGGATGAGGCAAAGATAAGAGCGGCTATAGCCGGCGCCAGATAATATGAACGGGGAGGAAACAGATATGAGAGAAGAGATCTTAAAAGCATTAGAAGCAAACGGGAGGATCGAACTCGCCGGACTGGCAGACAAATTCGGCGTGCCGGAGACAGAAGTGGCCAACGAGATAGCCGCGATGGAGCGTGAAGGCATCATCTGCGGATATCATGCGCTGGTCAACTGGGACAAAGTCAGAGACGACCATGTGACGGCACTGATCGAAGTGCGGGTCACTCCTCAGAAGGAGCGCGGATTTGACCGGCTAGCCAAGAAGATCTATCAGTTTCCGGAGGTTGACACGATAGCTCTTATCTCAGGCAGCTATGATTTCCTTGTGGTCATCAAAGGGCAGACGCTGCGCGAGACAGCCACATTTGTCAATGAGCAGCTGGCTGTCATGGACGGCATCATCTCCACGGCGACACATTTCGTACTCAAAAAATACAAGGATCACGGCACTCTCATGAACAGCGAGGAGAGAGAGGAAAGGATGCCGGTATCGCTATGAGAGATCCTTTATCAAGCAAAATAAAAGATATTCAGCCATCAGGGATCCGCAAGTTCTTTGATATCGTGACAGAGATGAAAGACGCGATCTCCCTGGGTGTCGGCGAACCGGATTTTGACACGCCATGGCGTATCCGGCAGGAGGGGATCCGTTCCCTCGAGAAGGGACGGACTTTCTATACATCCAACGCCGGCCTCAAAGAACTGAAGATCGAGATCAGCAAGTATCTGTCCGAGCGCTGTGATCTGGACTATGACTATCAGAGCGAGATCCTGATCACTGTCGGCGGGAGCGAGGCGATTGACATCGCATTCCGCGCGATGCTCGACGAGGGAGACGAGGTCATCATCCCTCAGCCCAGCTATGTCTCATATGTTCCCTGCTGTGAACTTGCAGGAGGCAAGCCGGTAGTCATCGACCTGAAAAACGAGAACGAATTCAAGCTCACACCGCAGGAGCTGGAGGAAGCGATCACGGACAGGACGAAGATCCTGCTGCTCTCTTTCCCCAACAATCCCACGGGCGCTATCATGACCAAAGAAGAGCTGGAGCCGCTTGTAGAGATCATCAAAAAGCATGACATCTATGTGATCTCGGACGAGATCTACTCCGAACTCTCCTACAAGGGCAGACATTATTCAATCGCTGCTTTCCCCGGCATGAAAGAACGCACACTTGTCATCAACGGGTTTTCCAAAGGCTTTGCGATGACAGGATGGCGGCTCGGTTATGTCTGCGGACCGGTCAGGATCATCGAGCAGATGTTCAAGATCCATCAGTATGCTATCATGTGCGCTCCGACCAACAGTCAGTACGCGGCGATGGTGGGCTTACGCAAATGCATACCGGAGGTCGATAAGATGAGAGCCTCCTATGATGAGCGCCGTCGTTTTCTGATGAAGGAGTTTAAGAAGATCGGTCTCCCCTGCTTTGAGCCGTTCGGAGCTTTCTATGTCTTCCCCTGCATCAAGGAGTTTGGCATGAGTTCCGAGGATTTTGCCACAAGGCTCCTGCAGGAGGAAAAAGTGGCGGTCGTTCCGGGTACGGCTTTCGGGGCATGCGGCGAAGGATTCCTGCGCATTTCTTATGCTTACTCTATCGAGGATCTGCGAGTTGCCATCGGCCGTCTTGCCAGTTTTATTGACAAACTCCGCAAGGAGGAAGATGCATGACCGGAGAAGAGCGACGTCGTGCAAAAAGCAGGAAGCGGCACGAGAAACGGGCAAATAAAAAGAGGCATACCGTGAGCAACATTCTGCTGCTCATCGCCGTTTTTGTCTTTTGTTTTGCCGGCTTTAAGATCATTGCAGGTGAGCGCGAGTATAAAAAGGGCCGGGACGAATATGTGCAGATCCGCGAGGAGGCCAAGCCTGAAAGCGGGGAAGAGGATAAGATCAACTGGAAGAAACTGCGCAAGATCAACCCGGACATCGTAGCCTGGATCAGATTTGATGCACCCAAGACGATCGATTATCCGGTCGTGCAGGGAAAGGACAATAATATCTATCTGCACAAATCGTTCGGGGAGAATTATATCAAAGCGGGGACGATTTATATCAACTGCGATAACAAGCCGGATCTTACAGACGCAAACACCTTTGTCTACGGCCACAATATGAACGACGGATCGATGTTTGCGAAGCTCAAAAAATATGAGGAAAAGAGTTTCTGTGACAAGCATCCGTATTTCTATATCTACACGCCGGATGATGTCAAGCATGTCTACCGTATCTTCGCGGCCGGGACCTATGATCAGGACAGCAAAGTGGCGACACAGTACCAGTTTGCCGATGATGAGACATACGGCAAGCACCTGGAGGAGATCAAGAAAGGGGCCTATTACGAGACGGGCATCACTCCCGGAACGGACGATCGCATAGTGACGTTGTACACCTGCACCAATGTCCGCCAACAGGACAGGAGGCTCGTATTCGGTGTCGAAGTAACGGGGAAGACAGATGCCGCTAATTGATGAAAACTGTCGGTGAAAAACATCTTGTTTTTCTGCCGGTTTTATGCTACTATTATGAAACTGCGACAGTTAGGTAGTAACAATTCCTTGCTCGCGGTAATTATCGCGGGCCATCAGACCAGAAGGAGGTGACTTAAGCATGAATCAGTATGAGTTATGTGTCGTGATCAGCGCCAAGCTCGAAGACGAAGCTCGTGCCGAGGTCCTGGAGAAAGTCAAGGGTTATATTGAGCGTGCCAAGGGTACGATCAAGGACATTGACGAATGGGGCAAAAAGAAGTTTGCCTATGAAGTCCAGAAGATGACCGAAGGCTATTATTACTTCATTCACTTCGACGCAGAGCCGGGCGCTCCGCGCGAGATCGAAGACAGATTGCGCATCGTGGACGATGTACTCAGATTCTTATGCGTTTCTGACGACCAAGAAGCACAGGAAGATTGAGGTAAATTATGAATAAGGTTGTTTTAGTTGGAAGACTGACACGCGATCCCGAGACGCGTTATACCCAGGGGGAGAACCCGACGGCGATTGCCCGCTATACACTGGCAGTAGACCGCAGATTCAGACGTGAAGGTCAGCCGGATGCGGATTTCATCCGCTGCGTGGCCTTCGGCAGAAGCGGTGAGTTTGCCGATAAGTATTTCAAGCAGGGTATGCGCGTAGCTGTTTCCGGCCGTATCCAGACCGGCAGCTATACGAACAGGGACGGTATCAAAGTCTACACCACGGAAGTCGTTGTCGAGGATCAGGAGTTTGCGCAGAGCAAGAACGAGCAGTCAGCAGCTCCGTCCGCTCCGTCCTATGAGGCTCCGGCAGCTCCGGCACCCGATCAGGGGGAAGATCCCGGTGAGGGATTCATGAATCTCCCGGAAGGCGTCGACGAGGAACTTCCGTTTAATTAGGAGGATAGATCATGGCATATGAAAAGGGCGGCAGACCGGATTCTTTCAGAAGAAGACCGAGCCGCAGAAGAAGAAAGGTCTGCATTTTCTGCGGACAGAATGCACCGAAGATCGACTATAAGGATACTGCGCTTCTGCGGAAGTTCATATCCGAACGAGGCAAGATCTTGCCGCGGCGTATCACCGGCAATTGTGCAAAGCATCAACGGGCGATCACCGTTGCGATCAAGCGGGCACGTCACGTTGCGCTGATGCCGTACGTACAAGACTGAGCTGAAACGTCACTGCCTGGGGCAGTGGCGTTTTGTCGTTGACGGGACGAAAGGAGCCTGTCATGGATAAGAGAAAACAAACAATCAACAAACTGTCGGCGCCGGCATTGATCCTCTGGTTTTATCTGGGTACTCTTGCGGTCGGGACAGCACTTCTTATGATCCCCGGCTGCAACCATGAGCCGATCCGTTTGATCGACGCGTTCTTCAGTGCGGCTTCCGCGCTAACAGGAGCCGGTCTGATGAGCGTGGTACCGGCCGTTCAATTCACGGCAGCCGGCAAGGTCATCCTGCTGCTGCTGATCCAGGTGGGGGGACTGGCCATCGTCGCCAGTCTGATCATCTTTGCGGGCGCGCTAAAGGAAAGGATCCGACAGAGTCAGAGGGAGTGGATACAGGACATGTTTTCGCTCGGGCGTCTCGGAGGGGTCGGAGCATTCTTAAGACGCGTGCTCATCACTACGCTGGTGATCGAACTGTGCGGGGCTGTCCTTGCAGCTGCCGCATTTATCCCGGTCTACGGCATCGGTAAGGGATGCTGGCTGGGCGTCTTTCACGCAGTCAGCGCGTTCTGCAATTCCGGCATAGATCTGCTCGGCGGCGCCAGCATGGCGGCGTTTGCAGACAATCCGCTGCTCAACACCACAATGGTCCTGCTTGTGATCGCAGGCGGCCTCGGATTCCTGACCTGGTTTGATCTCGGCAGCGTCATCTTTACCGCGCGCCGTCGTCATTTGAGAGTGACTACTAAGGCGGTGCTCATCGCCACGGCAGTTCTTCTGTTTCTGGGAACGGTGCTCTTTGCGGTCATGGAGTGGCACAATCCTGACACGATCGGAGAGTTTTCTGCCGGCGGAAAGATAGCGGCTTCGTTCTATCAGTCAGCGATGAGCCGGTCCGGTGGTTTTTCTGTCGTCAGTCAGGCGGCCTTAAGGGATTCGTCTAAGCTGTTCGGCGCGCTTCTCATGGTGATCGGTGCTGCGCCGTTTGGCACAGCAGGAGGATTGAAGATCATCACGGCAGTATTGTTGCTGCTTGCGGCAGCCGAGGCCTTCAGAGGAAGCAGGCATGTCTCTCTCATGCACCGCAGAGTGGAGACGCAGACGCTGCGCACGGCGTGGGCGATCGCTTTTTGCTATGCGGTATTGCTGTTTATGGCGGTCTTTATCCTGTCGGCGTTAGAGCCGGCGCGGTTTATAGATGTGGTCTACGAATGCTCATCGGCGATCGGTACAGCAGGTCTTACGACCGGCATTACGGCTGCTCTGAGAGGAACGAGCCGGGTGATACTGGTCATCTTGATGCTGGCCGGAAGACTGACACCGGTATGTCTGATGCTGGCGATCGGACGCAAAAAAGACCCGCGAGATGCAGTCAGAACACTGCCTAAAGAAGATATACTCATCGGTTAGATGAATGGAGGCTTAAGACTATGAAAGCAAACAAGAAGTTTATCGTTATGGGACTCGGAGGTTTTGGCTATGGTCTGGCCAGAGAACTGGAAGATCAGGGTTGCGAAGTAGTCGCCATCGACAAGAACGAGGAACGCGTTGAGGAGCTGGCAGAGGAACTGTCCTATCTCGTCTGCGCGGATATCGGCGAAGACGGACTGCTGGAGGCGATCGGCGCAGAAGGTGTCGACGGAGTGATAGTGGCGACATCAGCTGATCTGACTGCAGGGACGCTCGCGACGATCAACGCCAAGGAAGCCGGAGTCGAATATGTCCTGGCCAAGGCGCGCAGCGAGCAGCACGCCCGCGTGCTGACCAAGGTCGGAGCAGACATGGTCGTATATCCGGAACAGGCTATGGGGCACAGCATCGCGAAGTCTCTGGCATCGTCCAATTTTGCTGACTGGGTGGAACTCTCTCCGAAACACAGCATGGTGCAGCAGAGCATTCCCGAGAAATGGGTTGGCAAGACGCTTGCCGAACTCAAACTCCGCGACAAGCACGGCATCAATGTCGTCGGTATCGTCAAGGATGATGACCTGGAGACGGCCATCGATCCGGAGAAACCGCTCGAAGCAGAGGTTACTCTACTGCTGATCGGCGCTAACGACAAGCTGCGCGATATCAAGAAGCTGTGAACAGATGAGTGAACCGGTCTACATCAACAGCGCTTCCAATAAGAAGATAAAGCATCTGTCCGAGCTGCTGCGCAAGAGCCGCGCGCGGCACGAGGCGGGATGCTTTGTCGGGGAAGGGAGACATCTCTTTGACGAGGTACCGCGTGAGAGACTGATCGCGGTGTATGTGTCACATACCTTCTACGAACAGGAGAGCGCTCTTATTGATGAGTTGTCCTGTCCCTGTTATGCGGTTGACGATGTGTTGTTTGACAGGATCAGCGACACCAAGACTCCGCAGGGGATCCTCAGCGTGGTTGAGATCGACAGACCAAACCAGAAGGCGCTGACAGACAAGGAAGCTCCCCTGCTGCTGGTGTTGGATCAGATCAGCGATCCGGGAAATATGGGCACGATCATACGCACCGGCGAGGCAGCCGGTGTAGACGCCATCATCTTAAGTCCCGGCTGTGCGGATCCCTATCAGCCGAAGGTCGTGCGAAGCGCGATGGGCGCGCTGTACCGTGTGCCGATCATCGCCACGGGCAAGACGGATACGCTCATTCAGAGACTCAACCGGCTTCAGACAGACGGAATCTGGCTCTACGGGACGGATCCGAAGGATGCGCGCTCATACGATGAGCCCGATTACACCCGGGGGACCGCCTTTGTGATCGGCAACGAAAGCCATGGAGTGAGCGACGAGCTTTTGCGCCGCTGTGACGAATCGGTATCGATCCCGATGCAGGGGCAGGTCGAGTCGCTCAACGCCGCAATAGCCGCCGCGGTCCTGCTCTTTGAAGCAGCCAGGCAGAGGAGGGCTTAGATGTGTCGGGAAGCTGCACAATATGAGGTACTGCCGGTCGTCTTGTGCGCCGCAAACGCCTATCAGAAAAAATACTATCTGAATCCGGATTTTGAAGGTCTGCCGAAGGCAGTCAGGGATGAACTGCAGATCCTCTGCGTGTTATACACCGAGGATGTCGGAGGGATCCTGACGATCGGCTTTGATGAGGACGGCAAACTCAAACTTCAGGTGGCCTACAGCGAGGGAGACGCTTTCTTTGATGAGATCGGCAGCCGTGTCAAGATCGGAAAGATGCAGAAAGAAAAAGAAGAGCTGTTCTCCTCATTGGAACAGTATTATCATATTAAATTCATGAAATGAATCAGACCAAGACCAGACAATTGCGGATCGGCTCGCTGGAACTGGCGGGCCGGTTTTTATTGGCGCCGCTGGCCGGTATCAGCGACTCTTCCTTTCGCAGGATCGCCAAGCGGAAGGGGGCAGCGCTTGTCTATACCGAGATGGTCAGCGCGAAGGCTCTCGAGCAGAACAATCGCAACACGGCCGAACTGCTCAGGATGAAAGATGAAGAAAAACCGGTCGGTGTACAGCTCTTCGGCCACGAGCCGGATGTGATGGCGCGGGCGACCCGGATGCTGGAAGACTATGATTTTGCGCTGGTCGATATCAATATGGGATGCCCCGTACCGAAGGTCGTTAAAAACGGCGAGGGCAGCGCTCTGATGAAGGATCCGGAGCTCGCGGGCGAGGTCGTGCGCTCTGTGAGGAGCGCGACAGACAAGCCTGTCACTGTCAAGATACGTACCGGCTTTGAGGGAGCCCGGATCAGTGCGGCTGATTTCGCCAAAATCCTGGAACAGGCCGGCGCGGACGCGATCACGGTACACGGAAGAAGACGTGAGCAATACTATTCCGGTGAGGTCGATACAGCAGCGATCCGATCGGTCAAGGAGGCGGTGAGCATTCCGGTCATAGGAAACGGAGATGTCAGGGACGCGGCGAGCGCGCGGCGGATGTTTGACGAGACCGGGTGCGACGGACTGATGATCGGCAGGGGAGCCATAGGCGATCCCTGGATATTCGCGGAGCTTGCCGCGATGCAGAGCGGAGAGGCATTTACCCCTCCCACCATGGAAGAAAAAGGTGCAATGCTGCTGGAGCAGGCGAGCCTCTCAATGGAGGAACACGGCGAGAAAATGGGGGTCATGCGCATGCGGGGAATAGCCGGCTGGTACTTCAGAGGCATACACGGTGCAGCCTCTGTCCGGGACCGGATCCACAACGCTTCGACCTATGAAGAATTGAAACAGATCGTGGCAGATGTATTACGATTGACATAAACCGTATAATCGGATAAAATGGCGAAGTATGTGTGTGAGCACATATCTTATATGGAAGGAAGTGTAAGCAATGAGTGAACAAAAAAGACTGATCACAGCTGCCGGTCTCAAGGAAGTGACCGAGGAACTTGAGATGTTGAAAGTCGTTCGCAGAAAAGAAGTAGCCGAGAAGATCAAGGAAGCCAGAGAGCAGGGCGATCTGGCAGAGAACGCCGAGTACGACGCAGCCAAGGACGAGCAGCGCAAGATCGAGACAAGGATCGAAGAGCTGGAAGAACTCATCAAAAACGCTGAGGTCGTGGCCGGCGGACGCGGCAAGCCGCGCAAGATCAATGTCGGCTGCAAGGTGAAGGTCCTCGACAAGGAATACAACGAGGAGACAGAGTTTTCCATCGTCGGTTCGACTGAGGCCAACAGCCTGGAAGGCCGCATTTCCAACGAGTCTCCGGTCGGAGCGGCATTGTTCGGACACAAGGTCGGAGATACGGTAGAAGTCAATACACAGGCAGGTACGATCACTTATGAGGTGCTCGGTATCGACCGCATTGCGAGTGCGTAAGTTTTAAGAAAGAAGGTTCATCGTGGCGGAGAAGCAACAGGAGAAAAAGATAGATCTGAATCAGTTGCGCAAGGTCAGAAGAGAGAAGCTCGCCAACCTCCAGGAGGCGGGGAAGGATCCGTTTCTGATCACCACCTACAAGCAGACACATCACGCAAGCCAGATCAAGGACGATTATAAGTCTCTGGAGGGCAAGGAAGTGTCGATCGCCGGAAGACTCATGGCCAAACGAGTTATGGGTAAAGCTTCTTTCTGCAACGTGCAGGACTTAAGTGGCAATATCCAGTGCTATGTCGCGCGTGACGCTGTCGGCGAGGAGGCATATAAGGCTTTCAAAAAATTCGACATCGGAGATATCGTCGGGATCGAGGGAGAAGTCTTTACGACCAAGATGGGCGAGCGCAGTGTGCGCGCCCTGGAGGTCACGCTCCTCTCCAAGAGCCTGCAGATCCTCCCGGAGAAGTTCCACGGTCTGACTGACCGCGATCTGATCTATCGTCAGCGATATGTAGATCTGATCATGAACGAGGAGTCGAAGGACGTGTTTATCAAACGTTCTCAGATCATCGCAGCGATCCGTCGTTTTCTTGCGGACAGAGGCTTCCTCGAGGTCGAGACGCCGATGCTCGTGGCCAACGCGGGCGGCGCTGCGGCACGTCCGTTTGAGACGCATTTCAACGCGCTCGATGAGAACTTCAAGCTGCGCATCTCCCTGGAGCTTTATCTGAAGCGTCTGATCGTCGGCGGACTGGAGAAGGTCTATGAGATCGGCCGTGTGTTCCGCAATGAGGGACTTGACACCCGTCACAATCCTGAGTTCACACTGATGGAGCTGTATCAGGCCTATACCGATTACAACGGCATGATGGATCTGACCGAGGATATGTTCCGCTTTGTGGCTAAAGAGGTGCTGGGGACGACCACGATCGAATACAACGGCGTGCAGATGGACCTGGGTAAGCCGTTTGAGCGCATCACGATGGTCGATGCGGTCAAAAAATACGCTGATATAGACTGGAATGAGGTCGATACGCTTGAGGATGCGCGAAAGATCGCCGATGAGCGCGGCGTTGAATACGAGAAACGCCACAAGAAGGGCGATATCCTGAGTCTGATCTTTGAGGAGTTCGTCGAGGACAAGCTGATCCAGCCGACATTCCTGATGGATCACCCGATCGAGATCTCCCCGCTGACAAAGAAAAAGCCGGGCAATCCCGATTATGTGGAGCGCTTTGAGATGTTTATGAACGGCTGGGAGATGGCCAACGCCTATTCTGAGCTCAATGATCCGATCGACCAGCGCGAGCGTTTCAAGGCACAGGAAGAGCAGCTGGCAGCAGGCGATGAGGAAGCTAATACCACCGATGAGGACTTTTTGAACGCCCTCGAGATCGGCATGCCGCCTACAGGCGGTATCGGCTACGGGATCGACCGCATGGTCATGCTGCTGACAGGAGCGACCGCGATCCGCGATGTGCTTCTTTTCCCGACCATGAAAAGTCTGCCGGCGGAGAAGCAATGATATCAGAGATGGGCAGATAATAGTTTACATACAGGGCTGTGCGACAAGCGCACAGCCTTTTTTGTTTATGAAAAACTCTTAATACCTGCTTCTGTCATCGAACCTGCTCTCCAGATATGTTATAGTCTTCGTGGAGAGGAAGAGAATGTGGGGAAGAAAAGAATCTTTTGGACAATCATAGCTGTTTTACTGGCGGTCATTTCTGTTCGCGCGGTATTAGCTCAAAGTAAGACCTTATCACTAGTAAAACTGTTTGCCAGTCTCCGCGAGGCTGATCCGGTATGGATCGTACTGGCAGTCATTTGCATGATCGGGTTCATTTACTTTGAAGGAGCAGCACTTCTGTGTATCACCGGGGCTATCGGATACAAACGTTCTCAGTTCAGCGGCCTTATCTACAGCGCGTCTGATATTTATGTCTCTGCCATTACTCCTTCAGCAACAGGCGGACAGCCGGCCAGCGCTTATGTGATGACAAGAGACGGCATTCCGGCGGGTATCGTCACAGTCTCTCTGCTGGTTAATCTGATTATGTATACGCTCGCGATCCTTACCATAGGAGCGGGTACATTCTTGCTCGATGCACAGACTTTCTGGAATTTCAAATCATTTCCGTCGAGGGTTCTGATCATTATAGGGCTGGTAGTATTGACCGGACTTGTGGCGGTCTTTATACTGCTGTTGAGCTGTGGGCGCAAGGTGTTTCAGGCGGTGGCCAGGATCATCCGGTTTCTGGCCGATCATCATATAGTCAGGAATCCGGATAAAGTTTGCGGCAGACTTGAAAAGACCGTCGAGGACTATGAGGCTTGTGTGGCTGTCATGCGCGGTAAGAAACGCGCGCTTGTTAGCGCGTATTTTCTCAATCTCATACAGCGGATCTCACAGATACTGGTGTCAGTCATGGTCTATAATGCATTCTACGGCTGCAGCGCTGCCTCCGGCAAAGTGTTCAGCGCGCAGAGCATGGCGACGATCGGGTTTAATTGCGTGCCGATACCCGGCGCTATAGGGGTGGCGGATTATCTGATGATTGATGGGTTTAAAGAGATACTGGACCGTGAACAGGCCATTCATCTGGAAATGATCAGTCGTGGAATCTCATTTTATGGCTGCATGGTCCTTTGCGGGGCGGCAATGCTTATCGCTGTTATTATCTACAAACACAGAAAGGAAGAAAAGAGGGGCGATGATAGGATTATTTGACTATACGGTCATTCTCACATATATGTCTTTAGCGTCGGGAGTCACGGGGATCCTGATCTCTCTCAGCGGATTCGGGCATCCCTATGTCGGAGTCTTTTTTCTGTTGTTTTCCGGTCTGTGTGATGCTTTTGACGGGAAAGTGGCGCGGAGCAAGGCGGGACGATCTCAATTTGAGAAAAACTTCGGTCAGCAGATCGATTCGCTCGCCGATCTGGTTAGTTTTGGTGTTCTGCCTGCCTGTATCGGCATGGCAATGATAAAAGCCAACAGCAAGTATTTGGAGATACCGGTCATAAATGAAGAGACAAATCGCCGAGCCTGGTATGCTATCATTCTGATGCTGATCGCGGCTGTCTATGTGCTTGCCGCTCTTATCAGGCTTGCATATTTTAACGCGACGGATATGGAGAGAGAAAAAGAGGAACAGCAGGAGGGCTATTACAGCTATACAGGACTGCCGGTGACATCGGCAGCTTTAGTTTTTCCATTTGTGCTGCTGCTTCATTTCTTTACACGCTTTGATTTTTCGATCTTGTATTTTGCTGTTATGCTATTGATGAGTGCGCTGTTCCTCGGAAATTTCAAGATCAAAAAGATAGGCGGATGGAAACTGGGAGTATTGATCGGTATAGGGGTCATTGAGTTTTTTATGATCATATTCAGATGTTGGAGGATCCTACGTGGCTGGCCTTAATTTTCTCTATCGGACACTTCCGGGGAGGTGTTGTCTTAAGCTTCTGTCCGCTCGATGGGTCTCCGGGCTGGTCGGTGCCCTGCTCGATACCCGGGCATCGCAATTGCTTATCCGACCGTTCTCAAGGAGATTCGATATCGATCAGTCGGAATACGATCTTACCGGCATCGGGACATTCAATCAGTTTTTCTGCCGTCCGATCAAGGAGGACAGGAGACCTGTTTGCCATGAGCCGGAAGTGCTGATCGCACCCTGTGATGGGCTCCTGAAAGTCATTCCTGTTGAAAACGATACCGTGCTGCCGGTCAAGCAGAGCGCTTTTTCTGTCGGACAACTGCTCAGATCAAAGGGGCTGTCTGCCAGATATGAAGGAGGACTTTGTCTGGTCTTCCGCCTCTGCGTAAACCATTACCATCGCTACTGTTATATCGAATCGGGAAAGAAAAGCCGAGACCGGTATATTCCCGGCAGGCTTAACACAGTCAGACCTGTCGCATTGAGAGAGAGGCCGGTCTTTTGCGAGAACAGCCGGGAGTACTGCCTGATAAAAACGGAAACTGTCGGCACGCTGGTGCAGATGGAGGTGGGTGCGATGCTGGTCGGAAAGATCCGCAACAAAGAGCCGGCAAATGCACTGGTGCGCCGGGGAAATGAGAAAGGTCATTTTGAATACGGCGGTTCGACGATCATAGTTTTAATACAAAAAGACAGGATCCGCATAGACAGAGAAATACTGACGTCTTCCGCAGAGGGTGCGGAGACGCCAGTAAAAATGGGTCAGAAAATAGGGTCGACGATCAGAGCTTGAGCGCCGGGTACGTATCCCAGATATCACGTGCATAGTCCGCGATACTGCGGTCTGCGGCGAAGCGGGCAGCTCTGGCGATATTGAGCACTGACATTCTGTTCCATTTGGCTCTGTCCTCATAGTCCAGGCGCATCTGTTCATGGACCCGGCAGTAGTCATCATAATCGTACAGGCACATATAGGGATCAGCGATGCTGTATGACGGCTCAAGCAGATACTTCTTTAAGTTTTCAAATGTCTTACCGGCAAATCCCTTGCCGATACTGTCTATCACAGAGTGCAGGACCGGATGATTCTCATAGATCGCCTTTGCGTCATATCCCGCCTGCAGATTGCGGACGACATCAGGCTCTCTCTGACCGAAGATATAGATATTGTCATCGCCGAGAGCCTCGTGCATCTCGACATTGGCGCCGTCCATCGTACCGATCGTCACAGCTCCGTTGATCATCATCTTCATATTGCCTGTGCCGCTGGCCTCTTTGCCTGCCAGAGAGATCTGCTCGGAGATCTCCGTGGCGGGCATCAGGGTCTCCGCCATCGAGACTGAATAGTTCTCCAGGAAGAGGACTTTGAGTTTCGAGGAGATCACCGGGTCATTTTCGATCTCTTCGCCCAGCTTGCTGATCAGCTGAATGACATCCTTAACCAGGAAATAGCTCGGAGCGGCTTTTGCCGCGAACAGGTAAGTCTCCGGACGGATATCCAGATTCGGATTCTCCTTCAGCTGCTCATAGCGGGCAATGATGCGCAGGGCATTTAAAAGCTGGCGCTTGTACTCGTGCATGCGCTTGGCCTGCACGATAAAGACGGAGTCGGGATCGATCTGAACACCACTGGACTTCTCTATCTTCTCAGCCATGCGGACTTTATTGTTGTGCTTGATCGTCTCAAGTCTCTCGAGTACCGCGCTGTCATTTGCAAAGTCCGCGAATTTCTCCAGAGCGGCATAATCTTTGCGGTATTCTTCGCCGATGCACTCGTCCAGAAGAGCCGCAAGCTCGGGGTTGGACTGGCACAGCCACCGGCGGTATGCGATACCGTTGGTCACATTGGTAAATTTCTCCGGTGTGGCCAGGAAAAAATCGTGGAACAGATCGTCCTTCAAGATCTGTGAGTGCAGCGCGGAGACGCCGTTCACCTTGTGGGACCCGATGACAGAGAGATTCGCCATACGCACCTGCTTATTGCCCAGCACGGCCATATAGTCTATCTTGCCGTAGTCTCCGGGGAAGATGAAGTTCATCGAGTCGCGGAAGCGGCTGTCGATCTCCTCGATAATAATATAGATGCGAGGCATCATCGTGTGCACGAGGTCGCTGTTCCATTTCTCCAGCGCCTCGGCGAGCACCGTGTGGTTGGTATAGGAGACGGAACCGGTCACCTGATACCAGGCGCTGTCCCAGTCATATCCGTAGTCGTCCATGAATATGCGCATCAGCTCAGGCACGCAGAGAGCGGGATGGGTGTCATTGATATGGATGACCTGCCGCTCGGCGAAATTGTCGAGCGTGCCGAAGCGGTGATAGTGGTCGCGGACTATATTCTGGCAGGAGGCGGAGACCATGAAATACTGCTGTTTTAAGCGCAGCTCCTTGCCCTCCTCGATATTGTCAGCCGGATACAGGACCTTGGTGATCAGCTCGGCGCTGTTGCTCTTCTGTGCAGCGCGCGTGAAATCGCCGCTGTTGAAGGATTCCATGTCAAATCCCTCGAAATCGCGGGCCTGCCAGAGGCGCAGCTTGCAGATATCGTCGGTGTCGGCGCCGGAGACATACATGTCATAGGGGATCGCCTCGACCGTTTGCGCGTCGATCAGCTCATAGGTCAGTCCGTCATAGGTCCATTTTTCCTTATACTCACCGTAAAAATTGACAGTGAAGGTGTCGTCCTCTCTGGCGTTGAGCCATACACGGCCGCCCGGCAGCCAGTTGTCCGGCATCTCGACCTGCCATCCGTCGACCAGTTTTTGTTTGAACAAACCGTACTGATAACAGAGAGAATAGCCGGTGGCATCATATCCTCCGGAAGCGAGCGCATCGATGAAACAGGCTGCAAGCCTTCCCAGACCGCCATTGCCGAGACCGGCGTCGGGTTCACAGTCATAGAGGTCCTCCAACTGCAGATCTCTGGGCTCAATGATCTCGGCGACCATATCTGCCAGGTCGAGGTTGTAAAGATGATTCTTGAGGGATTGCCCCATCAGAAACTCCATACAGATATAATTGATCTTCTTGGTGTGCGCGCCTTTTTCCTCGGCCTTGCGCCGCAATTCGTGGAAATCGGCCCGCTTCTTGATCAGCAGCGAGTTGACAGCCGCAGCTACGGCTTTATATATCTGAGAGGTCGTCGCCTTCTCAAAGGTCGTGTGGAGGTACAGATCGAGATAATCATCGATGGACTCCCGGATGGAAGCACGAAGCAGGGTTGATTTGACGGTATCTTTTTTACTCATAAAAACTAATCTTATCCTTTCACTAATTCTTTATACATATCGGCATACTGCTTGGCGGAGAGCCCCCAGCTGAAATCCACGGACATATCGTATTGAGTGAGTTTCTTCCAGTTGTCCGGCTGCCGGTACAGAGACAGCGCCTTCTCGATGGACTCGCGCAATGTATCCGGGCTGTATCCGGCGAAGACAAAGCCGTTGCCCTCTCCGAGAGAGCAGTCCTTGATCGAGTCTTTCAATCCGCCGGTCTCCCGCACGATCGGGACGGTTCCGTAGCGGCATCCGATCATCTGGGTCAGACCGCAGGGCTCGCTGCGCGAGGGAACGACGATCATGTCGGCTCCGGCGTACAGTCTGTGTGAAAGCGCCGGATCAAAACAGATCAGAGCGCGGCAGCGGTCCGGGTGGCGTTCCTCCAGACCCCGGAAGAAGTATTCATAATCCTGTTCTCCCGTTCCAAGCAGCACAAACTGCATATCGTTTTCTGACAGCACCCGGTCAAGGATCGGTGTCATGAGATCGATTCCCTTACCGCGGGCAAGCCGTGAGATCATGATCATGACCGGCGCGTCACAGACCGGCAGTCCCAGTTCCTCCTGTATGGCATGCTTGCATATGTTTTTGCCTCTGATATCTCCGCGGTCATAATTAGCTGCGATCAGCAGATCTTTGGCCGGGTCATAGGCTTTCACATTGATGCCGTTTAAGATGCCCCGCATTTTATATCCGTTGCGGGAGATGATCTCATGCATGCCGTAGGCAAAGAAAGGATCCGAGAGCTCTTCGGCATAAGTCGGGCTGACTGTAGTAACCTGATTCGCGCATTCGATGCCGCCCTTCATATAATTGACGCCGCCGTTCATGGCTACAAATTGTCTGGCGTCCTCCGGAATATCCAGAACAGATTTATAGATATCATCTCCGTACTGACCCTGATACTGCACATTGTGGATCGTAAAGACTGTCTTCATAAAGGTCCGCCTGTAGACGGCTGTCTGAAACACCGGCACCAAAGCGCTCTGCCAGTCATTGGCATGGATGATGTCCGGAACAAAGTCCATCAGACCGAGAACTTCAAATACTGCTTTGGAGAAGAAAGCAAAGCGCTCGCCGTCATCGTAATGGCCGTAGAGTCCGTCGCGGTCGAAATAATACTCGTTATCGATAAAATAATAAGTCGTATAACCGGTTTTCAGAGAGAAAAGGCCGGCATACTGACTGCGCCAGCAAAGAGGCACTTCTGTGCTGCCGAGGAAAGTGAGCTTGTCTCCGATCTTTTCCTTGGCGGGGCGGTAGAGAGGCATGATCACCCGGCAATCACAGGGGATCTTGCGCTGACGGTTCAAAGCTTCGGGGAGAGAACCCGCGACCTCTCCCAGTCCGCCGGTCGCCGCGAAGGGCGTCACTTCGGGGGAGACAAAGAGAATCCGGAGTTTTTCCGCCGGAGCGGTCTTATTCATTTGATTTGAATGAGATATTTTCTGGCTCATGGCAGTTCCTTCCGTTGCAGTTATTTACATAAGTTTTTTCTATTGTAGCATACAATCCGGCCAAGTCAGAAGAAAACTCATAACTTGACAAGAAAATTGGCGAAAAACAGTGTTGAAAGACAGGACTAATGTTATAATCATGATATGACAAAAGGTATCGATCAACACAAGTATCTCTTCCATAAAGGAAAGAATTACCGTGCGTATGAATTCCTCGGAGTCCACCGTGCGCAGGAGGGATATGTCTTCCGCGTCTGGGCGCCGCGGGCGGCCGCCATCTCGCTGGTCGGTGATTTCAATGAATGGGATCTGAATGCGCAGCCGATGGAGAGACTCTCTGATGATGATTCCATCTGGGAGACTGTCTGCAATGCGGTACAGCCCGGCGACCGGTACAAGTTTGCAGTCCATACGGACAAGGGAGATATCCTCTACAAAGCGGATCCTTACGCGTTTGCCGCTGAGAAGACGCCGTTTACGGAGGGCGGGCAAAGAGCCTCTGTAGTCGCTGACTTCGATGAGCCGTTTGACTGGCAGGATCAGGATTATCTCGCCATGCGCAACAGCCGCAATCCCTACACCTCGCCGATGAATATCTATGAGGTGCACGCGGGAAGCTGGCGGTACAGGGAAGACGGAACTCCGATGCAGTTGAAGGACCTGGCCGGGGAACTGGTCCCCTATGTCAAGGAGATGGGCTATACCCACATCGAGCTGCTTCCGATAATGGATCACCCTTACGCCGGTTCCTGGGGTTATCAGATCACAGGGTATTATTCCGTGGCTCCGGTCTACGGCACGGCAGGTGATCTGCGAACGCTGATAGACGCGGCTCACAGGGAGGGGATCGGCGTGATCCTCGACTGGGTGCCGGCACATTTCCCCAAAGATGCGCACGGTCCCGCGACCTTTGACGGCTATCCGCTCTATGAGTATGACGACATACTCAAGAGAGAGCACAAGGGATGGGGGACATACGCCTTTGACCTGGGCAGACCCGAGGTGGTCAGTTTTCTGATGTCCAATGCCTATTATTACTGCGACCGCTTCCATGTGGACGGCCTGCGGGTCGACGCGGTATCCGCCATGCTCTATCTCAACTACGGGAGAGAGTTTGGCGAATGGTATCCGAATGAGGACGGGGGCACCGAGAACAAAGAGGCCATTGCCTTCCTGCAGACACTCAATCAGCATGTGCTCACCGAGTATCCCGGCGTGATGATGATCGCCGAGGAGTCGACAGCCTTTCCGAATATCACCAAGCCGCCGTCAGTAGGAGGTCTGGGATTCAATTTCAAATGGAATATGGGGTGGGTCAATGATGTGCTCGAGTATTTCTCCACGGATCCGCTGTTCAGAAAAGGCGTACACACCAAGCTGACTTTTCCGATAACTTACGCTTACAGCGAGAATTTCATCCTGCCGTTCTCACATGACGAGGCAGTACACGGTAAATGCTCGCTGCTGAACAAGATGCCGGGCGAGTACGACGACAAGTTCGCCGGATTCAAGGCCTTTATGATCTATATGATGACTCATCCGGGCAAGAAGATGCTCTTCATGGGCACGGAGTTTGCTCAGTTTATCGAATGGAACGAGAAGAGAGAGCTCGATTGGCTGCTTCTTCTCTACGACAAGCACCGCATGACACGGGACTTTGTCAGAGAACTCAACCATCTGTATCTGGATACGGAGCCTTTCTGGTGTCAGGATGATTCTTTCGACAGTTTCCGGTGGATCGATGCAGACAATGCATCGGACAATGTCTACACCTATCTGCGGCTCAAGACGATCGGCGAGAAGCCGGAAAAACTGCCGGTCTATCTGGTCGTTCTCAATCTGTCGGGCAGAGATTTTCCCGCTTACGATATAGGTGTGCCGGCGGACAGAGGCGAGTGCCGCCTGCTGATCGATACTGAGGAGAAAGCTTTCGGCGGAAGCGGACGGCGCGATGAAGTCAGCGAGATAAAAGAAGGGTATGTCAACGGATATGAGCAGCATATCACGATCCGGCTGCCTCATCTCTCCGGAGCAATATATAAACTGACAGCCTGCAACAGACAGTCAGACAAGACTAGAAGGGAGTAAGGATCATGATCAAGAAAAAGAAGTGTGTGGCGATGCTTCTTGCCGGCGGACAGGGGAGCCGGTTAAGCCCCCTGACAAGAAATACCGCCAAGCCGGCGGTGCAGTTCGCCTCCCGGTACCGCATCATCGATTTTTCGCTTTCCAACTGTGTCAACTCGGGGATCGACACGGTCGGCGTACTGACTCAGTATCAGCCGCTCGAGCTCAACGATTATCTGGGCAACGGGACCCCCTGGGGACTCGATCTCCGACACGGAGGTCTGCATGTCCTGCCTCCGTATCAGGCGGAGGAGGGAGCCGACTGGTTCCTCGGCACCGCCAATGCGATCTATCAGAACCTGGCATTTATCGAGCAGTATGATCCGGAGTACGTCCTGATCCTCTCGGGAGATCACATTTATAAAATGAATTACGATATCATGCTGCAGGAGCATATCGCGAACGAGGCGGATCTGACGGTCGCGGTCATTGACGTGGCGCCAGAGGAAGCCTCCCGCTTCGGCATCATGAATACGGACGAAGAGGGACGGATCATCGAGTTCGAGGAAAAACCGGCTCATCCGAAGAGCACGCAGGCGTCGATGGGTGTCTATATCTTCACCAAGAAGGCTCTTGTCAAATACCTCACGCAGGATGAGCAGGATCCGGATTCCTCTCATGACTTCGGCAAGAACATCATCCCGGCTATGCTGGCAGACGGACAGCGTGTTTATACTTACCTGTACAAAGGTTATTGGCGTGATGTGGGAACCTTAAGCTCTTACTGGCAGTCCAATATGGACACTATCAGCGAGGATCCGGAGCTTGTGCTCCACGATTCACGCTGGAGGATCTATTATCGCCATTATCACAATCGTCCGCAGTATATCGGGGCGACCGGCAGCGTCCGCAGATCGATCTGCGGCGATTGTAATGAGATCCTGGGATCAGTCGAATCTTCGGTCATCTTTGACAATACTCTCGTGGAGTGGGGCGCTGAGATCAAAGACAGTATCATTATGAACGACTGCGAGATCAAAAAAGACGCCAAGGTCTACCGGGCGATCCTGGACAATCAGGTCATAGTAGAGGAGGGTGCCGTCATCGGCAGTGACGATGAAGATGCTCCGCTGACCGTTATCGACAGAGGCGTAGTTATCCGCGCCGGAGAAGTGATACCGGCCGGAGAGACGGTATTGAAGAGATAGGAGGTGGAGATATGAGTACAGCAGGTATTATTTTATCAGACGCCAACCGCGAAACACAAAACGGGCTCATCCAGGACAGAACGCTGGCTTCTCTCCCCTTCGGAGGCAGGTATAAGGTCATCGACTTTACGCTGTCCAATATGGTAAATGCCGGCATCAATCATATCGGCATTACGACGACGCGCAATTATATTTCTCTGATGGATCATGTCCGCGGAGGCAATGTCTGGGATCTGGATACGAAGCTTTCC
This sequence comes from uncultured Eubacteriales bacterium, assembly GCA_900313775.1. Taxonomy (GTDB): domain Bacteria; phylum Bacillota; class Clostridia; order Lachnospirales; family Lachnospiraceae; genus RUG842. The sequence goes on along the minus strand of OMSP01000213.1, from coordinate 2,408 downwards.
GGCATTTCCTTCCTGCCGCCTTTCGGGTCTGTCCGCTGCCAGAAAGAATACAAGGGATGGCTTGAGGCGCTGCAGGCACATGTCGGCTATATCGAAGCGCTGGAGGACGAATATGTCCTGTTTACCAGCTGCAATTATATCGGTACGCTCGATTTCGAGAAAATGATCGACAGACATATCTCGAGCGGTGCGAAGATCACGGCTCTCTACACGCGTCATCCGCTGCATCAAGGCGCCACTCTTCCGATCATCCGCTACTCGATGAACGAAGACGGCTTTTTGACGAATGTGGAGAAGAGCCTGCAGGCACCGGCGGACGAGGATGCCTGTTACGGTATCTACTGCTTCGTCATGAACAGAACAGATCTGCTGGAGCGTCTGTACGCGACATCCAGAGACGGAGAGTCCAGCCTGAGCCAGGATCTGCTGGCTCCGATGGCGCGCGCAGGCGAAGCGGCAGGGTTCGAATCGAACGCGACATTGCTTTTCGTGGAAGATATTCCCGGATATCTGCAGAGCAATCTTGAGCTTCTCGACTGGAAAGTCAGGAAAGAGCTTTTCGAACAGCCGCAGCTTCCGATCATCACAAGGGCACAGGATTCAGCTCCCGGACATTACGGAGACGACGCAGTCGTGGAGAACTGTCTGATCGCCGACGGAGTCAAGATCGACGGGACAGTCAGAAATTCGGTGATCTTCCGCGGAGTGCATATTCAAAAGGGAGCTGTTGTCGAAAACTGTGTAGTCATGAGAGACGGTGTGATCGGTGCGAATGCCAGGCTGGCTTATACGGTGCTTGACCGCAGAGTTGTAGTCGGTGAGGGCAGATCACTGTCCGGCTACATCACTCATCCCTTCTATCTGGAGCGCGGAACAGTTATATGACAGAAAAGGTGCTGTTTGATTCACGCCAGGCGTGCTATAAAGAACCGGGCGGCGCCGTCCCAACAGGGACGGCGCTCACCTTGCGTATTGCCGTGCGCGCCGATGTCCCGGTCCGGACTGTCAGTCTGGTGATCCGCCATGACGATACAGCCGAGCCTGCTTACTGTCCGATGATGATCACAGAGTCGGCAGAATATGATGTCTATGAAACGACATATACCGTGGAACAAAAGGGACTGTATTGGTATTATTTTGAACTCGAGACAGAGGATGGTATGCTGCGCATCGGCCGCGGAAAGGGCGGCTGCTGTGATCACGGCGAGGGTCAGGCTTCCTGGCAGCAGACAGTCTATGAGCAGACTTACGTGTCGTCCGACTGGATCTACGGCGGTATCTTTTATCATGTTTTTGTCGACCGGTTCAACCATAGCGGTGAACGCGTTGAGATGGAAGGGAAGATCAACAGGTCAGACTGGGGCGGTATGCCTGAGTATAAGCCGGTGGACGGAGAGATGCTCAACAACGATTTCTTCGGCGGCAATCTCGACGGTATCCGCGAGAAGCTTCCCTACCTGGCCAGCCTCGGAGTGACCTGCCTATATCTGAGTCCGATCGTAGAGGCGTATTCCAACCACAAATATGACACGGCCGACTATCGTAACGTCGATCCGATGTTCGGGAGCATGGCCGATTTTGAGGCTCTTTGCAGTGAGGCAGCAGATTACGGGATGCGTGTGATCTGTGACGGCGTGTTCGCTCACACGGGATCCGACTCGGTCTATTTCAATAAAAAAGGCCGTTACGGCGACGGCGGTGCCTGGAATGATCCGGAGTCACCGTACCGCAGCTGGTATTTTTTCCATGAGGACGGAAGTTATGATTCCTGGTGGGGTATCGACACACTGCCGAGAGTCAACAAAGACGATCCCGGTTACCGGGAGTTTATCAACGGTCCGGAGGGAGTGGCACGGTATTGGCTCTCCCACGGGGCGGCCGGCTGGAGACTGGATGTGGCCGATGAACTGCCGTCAGCATTTTTAACGGAACTGGTTGCGGCGGCCAAGGAAGAAAAACCGGATGCGCTGATACTCGGAGAAGTCTGGGAGGATGCCTCCAACAAGACGGCCTACGAGGAACGCAAAAACTATTTCCGTGGAGACCGGCTTGACTCGGTCATGAATTATCCGTTGAAAAATGCGATCATCAGATGTGTCCGTCACGGAGAGGCAGAGACACTCGCTGAGACGGTGGAGACGATATGGGAGAACTATCCTCCCTATGTGATCCACGCACTGATGAATCATTTGGGGACGCATGACAGCTTCCGGATCCTGACCGCACTGGCCGGAGAAGAACTGGATCCGGAGACTCCCCGCGAGATACAGGCTGCGACTCATATGAACAGTGACGAACGGCAGACCGGGATTCGGAGACTGATGACGGCGTCACTTTTGCAGATGACGCTGCCGGGAGTTCCCTGCATCTATTACGGAGACGAGGCCGGTACGGAAGGTTACAAGGAT